>JANPDB010000853.1:0-3562 GCA_031431255.1 Acidimicrobiia bacterium
GAGGATCGCGTCGCTCAGTGCCGGCCAGACGTCCAGGCTCCAGGGGCCGAATTCACGGTCGGTGAGGCAGACGGTGGCCAGGGGGCCTCCGGCGGCGTGATCGTCGACCCAGAGGAACGTCCCGCTGCCGCCGAAGTGGCCGAACGTTTCGGGAGAATTCTGGTGTCCGGTCCAGTGCGGGGCTTTGTCGCCGCGGATCTCGACACCGAGACCCCACGGACAGGGGTTGTATGAACCCAGACCGGGGACGACGCCGGCCAGTTCCGGCCAATGCACAGTGGTGAACTGGGCGAAGGTTGCATCGGAGATGAGGGTCGGCCGCAGCAGTTCGCCGAGGAACCGTCCAAGGTCGCGGACGTTGGACCAGACGTCCTTGGCCGGCGAACCGCGCAGTTCGGTGCTCGCCATTCCAAGCGGAGCGAATACGGCCTCGTCGACGTAGCGGGCAACCGACATGTCGGCGGACTCGGCCAACGCCGCGCCGAGGAGGTCGTAGCCGGTGTTGGAGTACATGCGACGCCGCCCCGGAGTCGTCGTGGCCATCGGGCCGTCGAACGTGTAGCCACCGGCGTGGGCCAGGAGGTGGCGGATCGTGAGTTCCGGGTGGACCGGGAGTCCGTCGACAAGACCGAGCGGTGCGTCAAGCGAGAGCGTCCCCTCCTCGACCGCGATACAGACGGCATGGCCCACCAGCGGCTTCGTGACGGACGCGATCCGCACCACCCGGGTGTCGTCGCCGACGGAGCCGAGTCGGCCTGACCGATCGTGGACGGCACAGGACACGAAGCCGACGTCCCAGGACGCGGTCGTCGCGAGCGCGTCGTCGAGTGCGGGGGAACGGCTCACGGCGACGCGGTGTCCGGTCGCAGTCGGTTTCGGCGGGTCGACTGGTCGTCGGGGGTTAGGAGCGGAGGTCGATGCGCAGGGTGAGCACACCGTTGACGAGCTCGGCCTGGGCGTCGCCGATCATGGCGAAGTCCTGGAAATCGAGCTGCATACGGTCCTTGAACCGCTGACGCTCGACCCCTTCCACCGGGGGCATCGGCCGGCTGCGAACGGCGCGGGCGCGTTCGCGGAATCGTTCGGTGAAGGCGTCGAGGTCCAGAGCGTCTGCCATGCGAATGACCCTACGCGCCGTCGCGCTGGCGTGCGCGACGGCGCCAGGGCGCGGCGGGGTCCTGTCACCAGGAAGCCTTCCCACCCTGCGGTACTCGCCCGTTGTGCTCCTCGTCGAACCGGGTCTCCGTTCCTCGCTGGGCCCCTTCCCGGCGCCACCCGTCCGCTTCGTCGGGGATGAGCCGCGAACACCGTCATGGTCGCCGAATGGTGACGGTGGGCACGTTTTCGTCAAGCGAAGCTGAGTTCGTGCTCAAACGAGTACGATGTACTGCCGATACGACCAAGACCGTTAGCGCACACTGCAGGAGAGAATCGTGAAAAAGGGCCGTCACCGTCGCTTCGAAGAGGCGAGAGCCATGAAGCGCGTGTCCCTGCTGCCAGTTACCGAGCCGTGCGTCGAGTGCGGCGCCGGTGCGGAAGACAAGTGTGCGTCCTGGTGTCTGGCCCGGGTCCTCGACGACGACGAAGACGTCTACGACGAATTCGACGACGAGACCGAGGACGACGAGATCGATACGCCGCAGCAGGCCACCGCTCACTGAATCCGCTGGTGCGCCGTTTTTCGGCGTCGACGCTCACCTCCACGGCCGCCACGGCGGTCTACCTCGATGACCTGGCCATCCCGGCCTTGGCGTCGAGTGCTGCACGGCTACTGCTGGCGCGGCGAAGCCCGCCACACCTCTGTTCCAACCACTCCAAGGCCCCCGAATGACCATGACCGACACCCCTTCGACCAGCGCGCCCATGCGAAGCCCAAAGACTGCGCACCTCCGCAACCTGGCCATCGTGGCTCACGTCGACCACGGCAAGACGACCTTGGTCGATGCCATGCTGCGCCAGACCGGCGCCATGAGTTCGCGTGACTCCACCGACCGGGTCATGGACTCCAACGACCAGGAACGTGAGCGCGGCATCACCATCTTCGCCAAGCAGGCGTCAGTCCGCTGGACGTCGCCGACCGGTGAGCAGTACAAGCTCAACATCGTCGACACTCCCGGACACGCCGACTTCGGTGGCGAGGTCGAGCGTGGCCTACACATCGTCGATGGCGTGCTCCTGCTCGTCGATGCTGCCGAAGGTCCGCTCCCGCAGACCCGCTACGTCCTGTCCAAGGCGCTCGACAGGCACCTACCGGTCGTCGTCGTCGTGAACAAGGTCGACCGCAGCGATGCCCGGGCCGACGAGGTTCTCGACGAGATCTACCAGCTGTTCATGGATCTCGACGCGAAGGATCACCACATCGACTTCCCGGTCGTGTCGTGCATCGCCCGAGAGGGTCAGTCCATCGCCGGCGTCGGCGTCCCCGCCGAGACCGACGACCTCACCGCGCTGTTCGAAGCGATCGTCGCCACGATTCCGTCGCCTACCGGTGACCCCGACGGTCCGCTGCAGGCGATCGTCAACAACCTCGACGCCTCGGATTACCTCGGCCGCCTCGCCATCGGCCGGGTGCAGCAGGGCACCTTTCGCCGAGGCGAGCTCACCGCGCTCTTCGGCGCCGAGCCGGCGGCCGGCTACGCCGGTGGCATCCTGGTCAAGAAGCTGTCGGGCCTGCTGGCCTTCGACGGCCTCAAGCGGGTCGAGGTGGAGGAACTCGGTTGCGGCGAACTCTTCGTCGTCTCCGGCTTCCCCGAGGTCGAGATCGGCGACACCTTCGGTACGCCGGGAGTTTCGGAGCCGCTCCCACGCCTCGAGGTGGATGAGCCGGTACTCGCGATGACCTTCGGCGTCAGCACGGCACCGACGGCCGGTAAGGCCGGTAAGTACGTCACGTCACGCCACATCAGGGATCGCCTGACGAAGGAGGTGCTCGGCAACGTGTCGATCCGCCTCCGTGACACCGAGTCGCCCGACATCATCGAAGTGGCCGGCCGAGGCGAATTACAGCTTGCCGTGCTGATCGAGCAGATGCGCCGGGAGGGTTTCGAGCTGCAGGTGAGCCGTCCCGAGGTCATCACCAAGATGATCGACGACAAGAAGCACGAGCCGTTCGAAGAGGTGACCGTCGACGTTCCCGACGAATACGTCGGTGGCGTGACCCAGTCGTTCGCTCCTCGCAAGGGGCAGCTCGTCGATATGGCGCCCGGAGACACCGGCCGCACGATCATGCGATTCGATGCGCCGTCGCGTGGGTTGCTCGGTCTGCGTTCCGAGCTGATCACCAACTCGCGTGGCACCGCGCTGATCCATCAGCGCCACGCCGGTTTCGTGCCGTGGGTGGGGGATCTACCGTCACGCCTGGGTGGGGCGATGATCGCCGACCGTGCCGGGATGACCACGGGCTACGCGCTCGACAACCTCCAGTCGCGTGGCCAGTTCTTCGTCGATCCGCAGGAAGAGGTCTACGAGGGCATGGTCGTGGGCGAGAACGCCCGCAACGAAGAAATGGTCATCAATGTCGTTCGGGAGAAGCAGAAGACGAACATCCGGACCCATGCCCACG
>JANPDB010000854.1:0-2658 GCA_031431255.1 Acidimicrobiia bacterium
CATCGCTGTTCGCGTCGATCCGCCGGTGGCGGTGCCGTTCATCACTGCCACGAGCGCATCGGCGAGCCGTTGTTCGCGGGGTTCGTCGTCGTGCGCGCCGAGCGTTTCGGCTCGTTCAGGGTGCGCAGCGCGCCACGCTGCATCGCACGCCGCATTGAGGGTGGCTTTGACTTGCTCGCCCTCGAGGGTGGGGAGGATGACGCGCATGCCGACGCAGCCGTTGTCGGCTTTGAAGAACTTCACGGACCGACCCCGTTGTTGCCGCGCACGGACGCCCTTCGCATCACGATCGATCAGGTACTTCGCAACCGTTCTGCCGAAGTCGTCTGGGGACTGACTCGGCGCCAACGACAACAGTTCAGCCGCTTCGTCGTTGTCGGCGATCGGTTTGAGGTGTCGCAGATGCTCCCCCGACACTTCGCCATCCACCAGAGCGTCGCCGGCACCGGGAACTCGTCCGACGATGTCAGCAACCTCTTCAGCTTTGCGGGCTTCGGCGTTCGACATCCCGAACCCGCGGGCCAATGCGGCTTTCGTGTCGCGACCCGTCTCGGTCTTGAGAGCACCGACGAGTACTGCTTCGAGCGCGGCGATCTCGCCACGGAGCCGCCGGAGCTGTTGCAGGCCGATCTTGGCGGTGGTGGGGTCCCAGTGCACGGACGAACTGCGCGGCACGCAGAGAAGCGCCAGGGCTTCGATCTGTTACGCAGCGGTGTTTGCCATGCCGACATTGTAGAACGTATGTTCGTCCCTGTCAAATGATTTGTTCGGCAAAATCGCTGGGACACCCGGACCGAAACTCCCGCCTCCCGCGCGCCGTCTGAAGTAACAAGGACGATGCAATTAACAACCGAGAGTTCCGGCTGGGAATCGCATCTCACCGTTCCCGTCATGATCCGTGTGCATATGATTCCCGTACAGAGTGCATCGCATCGCCTGGGGGCGCGCCGCCCTTCGAGCGACTGACAACGACTCATGGTGCACGGCCTTCGCGGCAAATTCACTCTTCTTAGAGAGCGAGGTGGAGCCGGAGTGCTTCGTCGACGAGCATCAAGAGATCGGCGGGTACGGCACCGACTCGCTGACCGACGCGCACGATGTCGACCGACCGAACCTGTTCGGCCTGAGCTTTCGAATCATGGTCAAGCCCCGTGTCCGAGGAAGGGAGCAACACCTGAAACGGGTAGACACGAGCGGTGTTCGATGTGACGGGAACAACGGTGACCACACCTCGCCGGAGGCGGTGGGCGGTGAGATTGGCTCCGTCGTTCGTGACGATGACGGCCGGTCGACGCTTGTTTGCCTCCGCGCCGATCATCGGCTCCAGGTCAACGAGGACGATGTCGCCTCGGCGCATCAGGTGATTCCGTCAGCCGCGGACGCGTCCCACGCGTCGCTGTCGCCGGACTCGGACCATTCACGCCACGCATCCTCATACGCCCCGCCGAGTTCGGTCGCCCGAAGGAGACGAACGGCCTTGTGAACGACCGCCGACCTCGAAGCGAGACCCTGGGTCTGCGCATACTCGTCAAGATACGCAACATCGTCATCGGGCAGACTTACGCTGACCTTCATACCGTGATGCTACCAAAGGTAGCATCACAGTAGCAACTGAGTCTCAGCCCGCCGCCTCGAGCTTGGCCATCTGGCGGAACATCTCGAAGATGTCCATGCCTTTGTACCCCGAATCGATCGACCGGTAGACGGTGTCGACGTTGACGGCGATGCGCCCCCACTCCCCCCACTGCCGAAAGTCGCCCAACGCGATGTCGTGCGCCGCATCGCTCGCCGACATCCCGGCGCCATGACGGGCCGACGCCTCACGCTCGATCATCGAGAGGTACTCCCGGCAGTCACGAACATCGGCAAGCGTTGACACCGGTCCGTGACCGGGGACCACGACCGACGGTGCCATTGTCTCGATCAGATCGCATGCGGCGATCCAGTTCGATAGCGGTCCCGCCCACACGATCGGCGTGCCGTGCGAGAACAGGATGTCGCCGGTGAACACCGTTGCCGCATCGCGCACGTGCACGATGGTGTCCCCTGCCGTATGCGCGGGTCCGACCTCGTGGAGTTCGACGATGCGACCACCCACACTGATGTCGTGTCGGCCGGAGAACGTCTCGGTCGGCGGCGTGGACTCGATGCCGCTGAAATCGAACGCACCGAAGAAGCCCCGGAAGAGCTCGCCGATCTCGCCCGGGGCATTGTTGAGCGAGAGCATCATCGAAGCGGGGACTTCGGCCATCTCGTGGGCGGTCGCCGCACTCGCAACGATCGCCGCATTCGTCACCAGTTGGTTGCCGTAGCAGTGATCGCCGTTGGCGTGCGTGTTCACCAGCGTGGCGATCGGCGACCGTGCGCGGATTTCTGCCATCGCGTCGAGCATCTCCTGCGTGAGCTTGAGATCGAAGAGCGTGTCGACCAGCAATGACACCCCGTTGCTCTCGATCAGTCCGGCGTTGCTCCACCCCCAGCCGCCGTCGGGCTGAAGGTAGGCGAAGCATCCGTTGCCGACGTCGACGAGACCTTTTTCGTAGTGCACTGGCATGAGCGAACGGTAGCGGTTCGGTGCCCCGAGTGACACTCAGCCCCGGTCGGGACGGCTACTTCGACGTGAGCGCCTCAGCGCCGGCGAGCGCCACGAGGATGGTG
>JANPDB010000855.1:0-8572 GCA_031431255.1 Acidimicrobiia bacterium
TCTTCTCCGAGCTCGCCGAGCGGTGCACCGACCTCGAGGTCGCCTCCGAACCCGATGTCGAGGCGAACATGTTCGCCCGTGCCGTCCGACGCTTCGACCTGACGGCGACCGTTCGCTGACCGATTCGTGCGCGAGTCTGTAGGACGTGCAGGAGTGGCGCGTCACGACATGGAACCTGCAGGGAAGCCACGGCCTCGACCGCCGCTTCGTCGTCGAGCACATCCGTAAGGAGCGACCCGACGTCTTCGTGATCCAGGAGATCATGAGGCGCCAGGCCCGCTTCTTGGCTGACGATCTCGCCATGCGTTGCGTCTGGGCCCGCAAGCACACGCCGCTCCCCGGACGGTCGGAAGGCCTGGCGATCCTCACACCACATGCAGTCGCATGGTGGGGCAGCGCGGTGGCGACCGCTGCCCCGCCGTGGAGCTGGCGGCGACGTATACTGCTACGCGCGCATATTGTTCGCGGAACCGATCGTCTCGGCGTCCTCAACGTCCACCTCTCGCCCCACGACGCCGCCGAGCGGCGGAAACGCGAGTTCGCCCGTATCAACGCGGAGCTCGCCGGTGGAGCGGACCGCCCGCGGATCGACCTGATCGCCGGCGACTTCAACGATGACCCGTCGGTGGCCGCCGCGGCGTTCGACCAGTCGTTCGGTGCTCACGACATCGGTGCCGGTGCGCCGGCCACCTGTTGGTCGCCGGGGGCCCGGACCGGTCGCCCTCCCACCTACCGCGTCGACGGCGCCATCGGTGTGGGCCGGATCGTCGGTGTGCAGGTGTCGACGCCGTTGACCGACCTCGACCGGTGGGCCAGGGTCTCGGATCACCTCCCGGTGACCGTGGAGGCACGTCGGGACCTTGCCACCGTTGCCACCGTTTCCTGGTGAGCCCCGCGCCACCCGACGGTTCTGCCAGGATCGGACAGGTTCCGGGTGAGCCCTGGGTTAGCGCCGTGCCACCCGACGGTTCTGCCAGGATCGGACAGGTGTCCGGATCAGCCGTCGACGTGACGATCATCGGTGCGGGGCCGGCCGGGCTCATGGCGGCCGAACAGGCGGCCGCCGCAGGAGCATCAGTTCTCGTCATCGAGGCCGGACGTATTCCGGGACGCAAGCTCCTCGTGGCCGGGCGCAGCGGGCTCAACCTCACCAACAGCGAACCGGCCGACCGATTCCTGCGCCGCTACGGCGACTCTGCCGCCCGCCTGGGACCGATGCTCGACGCGTTCACTGTCGACGACCTGAAGGAATGGGCGTCCGCGCTCGGCCAGCCGACGATGGTGGGTACGAGCGGGCGGGTGTTCCCGGAGTCGTGGCGCGCCGCCCCGCTCCTGCGGGCCTGGCTCGCCCGGCTGCGGTCGGCCGGGGTTGGGCTCAGAACCGAGACGTCATGGGAAGGCCTTGATCCCGCCGGACACCCAATAGTGCGTCACGCCGGTCACCGGGCGGTCATCGCCAGCCCGGCAACGGTGTTGGCGTGCGGCGGCGCGAGTTGGCCCCGTACGGGATCGACCGGGTCATGGGCGGAGGTCCTCACCCGCTTGGGAGTGCAGCCACTCCCCTTCCGACCGGCCAATGCCGGGCTCACCGTGGCGTGGAGCGACCACATGCGCCGCTTCGTCGGCGAGCCGCTGAAGGACGTCACGCTCACGTTCACCGTCACCCCGGGTCGGTCCGGTACGTCAGGCGCGTCCAGAACATCCGGCACATCCGGCACATCCGGCACGTCCGAAAGGCGGTCCGTCCGGGGGGATCTCGTCGTGGTACGCAGCGGCCTGCAGGGCACGCCCGCATACACGGTGTCGAGTGCCGTCGCGTGGGCGATTGGCCACGACGACCGGGTGGAGTCGACGGTCGACCTGAGGCCCGACCTCGACGTCGACACGGTTGCCGAACGCATCGCCCGGCGCCGAAGCGGCGAGTCCACAGCGAACGTCCTGCGGAGGGCCTTGAAGCTGACGCCGGTGGCAATCGCTCTCGCCAACGAGGTCGGACGGGCACCGTCACTCGGCCTCGACCTCGCCCGTCACCTCAAAGCGGTCCCCCTCCGGGTCACCGGCACCGAGGGCCTGGATCGCGCCATCTCGACCGCAGGTGGCCTGCCATGGGACGCGCTCGACGACGGACTGCAGATCCGGTCGCTGCCGTCGGTATTCGCGGCCGGCGAGATGATCGCCTGGGACGCGCCGACCGGCGGCTACCTCCTCCACGCGTGTCTTGCCACTGGCGCGTGGGCCGGTCACCATGCCGCCCTGGCAGCACTCCTTCGCCCGTAGCACCCGGCGTCGCCGAACGCAGCCGCGCTCCGACCGCCGCAGATCGCCTGCTCCCTGCCGCACATCCCCTGCTCCCTGCCGCACATCGAGCATTTCGCGCCCGAATAGGGCCGAAAAGACGTGATGTGCGGCGGAGCGACGTCGATGTGCGGCGGACCGGGTGAGCAAGTTTCACCACGCCGCCGCGGCGGCACTCCGAAGACCTTGCTACTGCACCACCCCGCTGGCGCGGAGTTCGGCGATCGCTTCGTCGGACCGGCCGATCGACCGCAGGATCTCGTCGGTGTCCGCGCCGGCAAGGGGGGCTGGCCTCACGTGCGAATCGGCAGGTGTTTGCGAGAAGCGGACGGGCGACGCGATGCGACGGTAGGGACCGGCGACGGGATGCTCGTCGTCGACGATGACGCCACGGTGCAGGGTCGGGTCGGTCACGATGGCATCGAGGTCGTGGACCACCGCGAACGGGATGTCGGATGACTCGCACAGCTCCGCCCATTCGACGGTGCTCCGCGTGGCGAGCAGGGCTCCGAGAATCGCGTAGAGGGCGTCGGCATTGGTGATCCTTCGCGCCGGAGAGGAGAACCGTTCGTCAGTTTCGAGGTCGCTCCGCTCAGCGAACCGACAGATCGTCCTCCAGTGCGCGTTCGAGTACGGGAGCACGACAATCCAGCCATCGGTGGTGGGGTGGGCTCGGCGGTTTCTCGTGAGGATGCGGGGGTAACCCGCCGCACCGCCGGGAATGGCGGCCGCCGCAAGGTGCTCGACGAGCAGGAAGCTCAGTGTGGTGTCGAACATTGGGACTTCGACGCACTGACCGAATCCGGTGGTGTGTCGGGCCACCACCGCCGCCAACACTGCGTTGCAGATCATCAGTCCACATACTTTATCGGCGACCAAGGTGGGCATCAGCGCAGGCTGACCCGTCACCCGCTCCTGGAGAAACGCCGCGCCGGAGGATGCCTGGATCACGTCGTCGTAGGCAGGACGGTCCGCCCAGCCGCTGTCTTTCGACCATCCCTGCGCATGGCAGAAGATCAGGCGCGGATCATCAGCGCGCAGATCTTCGTACGTGAGCCCGAGTCGCTGCAGTGGACCCGGTCGGAGGTTCGTGACGACGACGTCGGCGCTGCGGACGAGTTCTTTCGCCACCGCCAACCCATCGGCCGACTTAAGGTCGACGACGATCGAGCGCTTGTTGCGGAGGAGATTGAGGGCCACGCCGGAAAGACCGGGCACCGGTCCTGGGCCCATGTAGCGGGAAGTGTCCGGAACCCGGTCCTCGACCTTGATGACCTCGGCCCCCCAGTCGCCCAGCAACTGTGTGGCGTACGGACCCATCACGACCGTGGAGAAATCGATGACGCGTATTCCGTCGAGGGGCCCAGGCACGACGAGGGAGTGTAGGACGGGTAGGTTCAGATGACGTGAGGCAACGGCGGTGGGCGACATGATCCGTGGCGGTGGAGCGGTCCGCCGCCGCGTCGCGCCGAACGGCGAAGTGTTCCCCACCACCTACCGAATCGGCGCAGCGCTCTCCCGATATATCGGACGGGTGTTCTTCCGCGTCCGCTACGAGGGCATCGAGAACGTGCCGACCACCGGTGGCGGCATCCTCGCCCCCAACCACGTGAGCTTCCTCGATCCGATGCTGATTGCGTGCCGCGTGGAACGGCCGATGGTCTTCATCGCCCATGAACTCTTCTTCTCCAAGCGCTTCCTCGGTACTTGGCTGCGTCAGGCTGGAGGATTCCCGGTCGCGAGCGGCGGGGAAAGCACCGGGGCGATTCGGGAGGTGCTCCGCGAACTGAAGGCCGGACGGCTCCTCGGGATGTTCCCCGAGGGAACGCGTTCCTGGGACGGCGAGATGCTCCCGGCGATGGCCGGGGTCGGGTTGCTGGTCGCCGCAACGGACGTGCCGGTGATCCCGGTGTACGTCGACGGCGCATACGAGGCATGGCCTCGCCACCGCAGGTTCCCCCTACCGCGCCAGATCACGATCCGATTCGGTGAGCCGGTTCGCCTCGACGAGATACGGCGGCAGATGACCGCAGACCGCAAGAACCGCCGCGCCCATCAGCAGGCCATCGCCGACGCCGTCATGGATGCCATCGCCGCGCTCGCCCCGAAGGGCCCAACGATCACTGGTAGTTGATGAACACCGGGACCGGAAGCAGCGGCAGCACGTCGACCGGCTGCAGCATCGGCTTGTCGTTCTTGTAGAAGAGCTTGAATCCGGTGAGCGTCGTCGGCATGGAAGCCTGTGCGATGAGATAGGTGACCAGCTTGCTCGGAGGCGGACCGAAACCGTCCGCGTTCACGAGCAGACGAATCTCGGCCTTGGGCACGATCGTCGCCGGGTTCTGCACCATGAAGTCACGGAATCGGTGGACGATCACCAGCTTCGGCGGGAGGTTGTTGGTGCGGACGATGTCAGCGACGTAGTCGATGCCGAACTGGATATCCTCGGCGGACATCCGGCCGATCTTCTTCCCCGGGATCACGCCCGGGTCCATGTCCCACTCGGGGTCGAGGGCAAGATGTACGTCAGGCTCGTTGAGCCACTTGCGGAGGAACGGGAGCTCATCGGGCACCGTGCTCCAGCCGACCTGCACGTCGAGAATCAGCAGGCAGCCGGCTTCGCGGGCCCAGCCGAGCACTTCGTCGATTTTGGCCTCCGACATGCGCGCCCGGTGCGTGTTCCTTTTCCCGGGGGAGGCCTGCGCGACGATGGCGATGAGCTCGAGCGCGCACTTCGTGGGCGTCAACGGGTCCGCCGTCTGCCAAACCTGGGTCTTGAGCTTCAGCGCCGGGAGCATCTGCTCTTTCGGTGTCTGGCCGAGCACGCCCATCTTCTTCGACAGCGGGGTGCCGTAGTACGCAATGATCCGACATCCGGCGCCACCAGGAACGACCCCCGGCACCGGACCGCAGACCGGGGCGAGAGACGGGTCGTTGATGGCCTGCTGGGAAAGCGAGATCGTCGTGGTCGTCGGCGCCGCCGTCGACGACGACGTTGACGTGCTCGCCTCGTCGGTCGTGGCGACCTGCTCGGTCCCAACAACTTGACCGCCGGGGTCGGTGCTACCGAGCGAAGCGATTCCGAGCGCCGTCACGCCGAGGAGCGCGCCAATCATCGCCAGGCGATGCACGAACGGCACGTTCATCCCGCGTCCTCAGACGTTCGGGTCGCCCGGCGAACGGCCGGCGTTCCGGGTTGCATCAGTGGAACACGACGGTCTTGTTCCCGACCGCGAAGATCCGGTTCTCAGCCCAGAGCTTGACGGCACGGGCGAGGACGACCCGCTCGACGTCCTGACCTAGACGGGTGAGCGCCTCGGCACTGTGGGCATGGGTGACACGCACGACTTCCTGTTCGATGATGGGGCCCTCGTCGAGGTCGCCGGTGACGAAGTGCGCGGTGGCACCGACGAGCTTCACGCCGCGGGCGTAGGCCTGGTGGTACGGCCGGGCGCCCTTGAACCCGGGAAGGAACGAGGGGTGGAAGTTGCTGGCACGTCCACGGAGTCGATCACACAGATCGTTCGACAGCACCTGCATGTAGCGGGCGAGCACGACGAGTGAGATGTCGTGCTCCTCGATCAGCTCGAGCAGCGCCGCTTCCTGCTCGACCTTGGTCTCCGGGGAAACGGGAAGGTGGACGAATTCGATCCCGTGGGCCTTGGCGAGGGGCTCGCAGTCGGTGTGGTTCGACACGATCACCGGTATCTCCACCGGGAGGTCGTCGGTTCGCCACCGGTAGAGCAGGTCGACGAGGCAATGATCGAATCTCGACACCATGATCATCACGCGGGGCCGAACATCGGCGTTGCGAAGCACGATCTGGGCACCGAAGCCGACGAGACGCTGGTCGAGGCGCGCCCGAGCCGCTTCCGCTATGCCGGAGTCGGCTTCGAACACGGTCCGGAGGCAGAAGATCCCGGAGTCGACGTCTTCGAACTGAGCGTTCTCGACGATGTTGCCCCCGACGTCGAGCAGCGCTCCGGAGACGGCATGCACGATGCCTTTTCGGTCCGGGCACTGAACGGTGAGCACGTACTGCATGCCTCAAGTCTCGCCGATCGACGGGTTGTACCTGTTCCGGTTGCGGTAGAACGAACAGATGGGTGGGCGCAACGAGATGCTCGTGGTCGGCGGCGGGATCGGAGGCCTGGTGACGGCGCTGAGCCTCCATGCCGTCGGCGAACCGGTCCGGGTCTTCGAATCCGCCCTCGACATCCGGGCCCTCGGTGTCGGAATCAACCTCCTGCCGCACGCGGTGCGCGAGCTCGACGCACTCGGGCTGCTGGAGGTCCTCGCGGCGCAGGCAATCGCGCCCACCACGCTGTCCTACTTCTCCAAGCACGGCTCGCTGATCTGGAGCGAACCCCGTGGCGTGGCCGCCGGCTACGCGTGGCCTCAGCTCTCGATCCATCGCGGCGCGCTCCAGACCGCGCTGCTCGACGCCGTGGTGGAACGGATCGGCGCGGACCGGGTCCACACGGGACACCACCTGGTCCGGGTCGAGCAGGACGGCGAAGGTATGGGGGCGACCTTCGAGGACAGACGAACCGCTGGGACCGTCCGGGTGACCGGGCGTGCGCTGATCGGCGCCGACGGCATCCATTCGGTTGTCCGTCGATCGATCGTGGCCGACGAGGGTCCCCCGAAGTGGAACGGGGCCCTGCTGTGGCGCGGCACCGCGGATCACCCCCCGCTCTTCGACGGGAGGACCATGGTCTGGGCCGGTCACCCCGACCAGAAGTTCATCAGCTATCCGATCCTCGACCTCGCTGACGGCAATCAACGCGGCAACTTCATCGCCGAGCTCCGCACCGGCGGCACGACGCTGGCCGAACGTGAGGACTGGAATCGTCCCGGCGTTCTCGAGGACTACCTCCCGGCGTTCTCGGACTGGACGTTCCCGTGGCTCGACGTCGCCGCGTTCATCCGCCGGGCGCCGGGAACGTTCGTGTTTCCCATGGTCGATCGCGACCCGCTGGAGCGCTGGAGCGACGGACCGGTCACCCTGCTCGGCGATGCGGCACACCCCATGTACCCGATCGGGTCGAACGGAGCGTCGCAGGCCATCCTCGACGCCCGCGTGCTGAGCGCCTGCGTCCGAGATCATGCCGACGCAGTCGAGGCGTTCGAGCGCTACGAGGCCGTTCGACGGCCGGCCACGTCGGCGATCGTCGTCGCCAACCGTGGACTCGGACCGGAGCTGCCCATGCGGCTCGTCGAGGAGCGGGCGCCAGCGGGATTCACCGACATCGCCAACGTGATCTCGCCGGACGAGATCGCGATGGTCACCGAGGGCTACCGACGCACCGCCGGCTTCGCGCTAGCCGCTCTCGCCGATCCGACATCGCTCGGGAACCGTCACTACTGACTGAGGTTCCCGGTGACCAAGGGCCCTACCGGCGCTGGCTCCTGGATGAGAGACTGCCCGAGTGACCGATCGCGAAGGAATGGCGGCGTTCGACCACCGCGTCCTCCAGGCACTCGCCTTGGGTACCGCGATCCCGGCGGTCTTCGTCGATCGTGACATCACCGTCCGATGGGTCAGCGACTCGATCGAAGACGTCATGGGCCATCAGCCGTCGATGCTCCTCGGCACAAATGCGCTCGACCTGATCCATCCCGATGATCTGGGACAGCTCCTGGAGCTCATCGCGGTTGAGGTCGAAAACCCGGTTGCCTACGGCGCCAACGGCGATCCAGCCCGCACAGCGCTCAACGTCGCCCGTGTGCGTCACGCCGACGACTCGTTCCATTTCTATGAGATGGCGGCGACCAACTTGTTGGCGCGCGAGGACATCAACGGCTTCCTTCTGCTCCTGCGGATCGCCACCGAGCGCTTCTTCCTCGATCAGGCCTATCGCGACCTGGCCGTGGGGAAGCCGGCAAAGCAGGTGATCGACACGCTCGTCGAACTCCTCGAGCACCAGGTCCGGGGAGCACGGGTGGCCATCACGTGCGAAGCGGGACATACCGACCCCGTTGTCGCCGACGAGGTGTTCAGCGACATGCTGGCGACCGGAGAGCGCTCCCGCGCCGTCGGTGACGAGCGGGTCTGGCTGCTGCCGATCGAGGCCGGCGATGAACTCCTCGGTTACACGACCCTGGTCGGAGCCCTTCCCGAGCAGACGAGCCGGTGGACGGAGGTCGTCATCGGCCGTGTCCACGACCAGGTCGCGCTCACCGTCGCCCGGGACCGTTCGTCGCGGGCGCTCCGCGCGTTGGCATCGTCGGACCCGCTCACCGGTCTCGACAACCGGCGCACCTTCTTCGAACG
>JANPDB010000856.1:0-5257 GCA_031431255.1 Acidimicrobiia bacterium
GGCGCTATCTTGTCGCGAGCCCGGATCTTGAACCGGTTTGCTTGGAGGAGAACAAATGGCCTCGGAGGACAAGATCAAGGAGGGGGCCCAGCCGTTCCTCGAGCCGGGAGAGGAGGTGCTCGCCGCCTTCGTCGCCCGACCGCGCGGTTGGACGCAAAAGACAGCCGGGTCGATGGCCGTCGGTGCTCGTCAGGCAAGGCAAGCGGGCGAAGCCGCCGGTAAGGCAGGGTTCGAGCTGGCCAGTCCGATGGCGCTGGCGGTGACGCAACGGCGATTGCTGTCGATGGGGATGGGCGCACAGGTCGGTATGGGCGTCGGCGGAGGGGTCAAGGAGCTCCTCAGTGCTGTGCCACTCAGCGAGGTCGACTCGATCAAGGTCAAGCGGCTACTCATCGGCAAGGTCGTCGAGGTCGGCGTGCGTGGGCAGACCTTCAAGCTCGAGGTCGGGGCGGGAGCGAACGCAAAGGGACTTGCCGAGGCCTTCGAGCGATCGCGCGGGACCTGACCAACAGACCCATCTTCGAACAAGTGGCCTCACCGCTGCGCTCTGGACGCCGCGTACCTCATGTAGCGAACCATCACTGCATATCGGCCCGAGCCTTGCGGTTGGCTAGGTGCGACTACGCGGCGAAGCCGTTTTGGTTGAGGTGGTCGAACAGGAAGCTGGCGACTTCGAAGCCGCAGCCATGTGCTGCGAACGTTCACGTCCTCGAATACCGACCGGGCAAACTACGAGGGGCGAGTGAAGGTGACGTGCACGGTGCCGCTCTCGGCGGTCTCGGTGCGTACCTCGTAGCCGTCCTCGAACCCGCGAAGATCGTTCCACAAGTTGATTCCGCGACCGAGCAGGATGGGCGCGATCGCGACGTGCAATTGGTCGACGAGACCGGCTTTGAGGAACTCTCGCACGGTGCTGACGCCGCCCCCGATTCGCACGTCTTTCCCGCCGGCATCAGCGGTGGCCTGTGCGAGCGCCTCATGGGGGGTCGCAGCAACGAAATGGAACGTCGTGCCACCGGACATGTCGATCGAGTCGAGCGTGCGGTGGGTGAGCACGAACACCGGCACACGAAACGGTGGCTCGTCACCCCACCAACCCTTCCAGTTCGGGTCGTCGGGGAAGGTGTGGAAGCCAAACATCCCTGCACCCATGATCTCGGCGCCGACCCCTTCGAAGTACGCCGCCGCGTAGCGGTCGTCGACGCCGGTCGTGCCCTCGCCCGAGGTGTCGTGGAAGACCCGCTCACGGAACGTCCGCGTGGCGGCGTAGGCGGCGGTCAGCTTCGTCCAGTCGTCCCCCATCGGGTTGTCCGGCGTGCCGCCTTCGGTCGTCGCGTGACCGTCGAGCGAGATGTTCAGGTCGACTCGTACTCCCATGAGCAAGTTCCCTTCCAGAGTGATCAAGCAGGGCAACGCATTACACCAGGTGAACCTAGAGCGGGCATCATCGACAGAATAGGCAGGCTGAGTTTGACTCGCAGTCGCGGGGTAGGCCGTCCCGGCCAGTGGCGCGGCCGCCAACAACAAGACCGACACAGCCAGCTCGACTTTTGGTCAGACGTCGATGATCGACACCCGTCGTTTGGCGGCGCTTGCGAGGCTTTCGATGTCGGTTCGGTCGGAGGTGGCGACCGCGGTCCCTCGGCGCAGGCATGTTTCGACGACGGTCGCGTCGATGGCGCTCACCGAGCTTTGAGTGCCGGATCGTAGGGCGCCGGCCCGTTTGCTTCGTTGCTCGTCGAGGGCTTCGATCTCGCATCCTTGGAGCAGTCGGGCGAGGTTGGGTTGGCGTGCGCCCCGCCAGGCTTCAACGACGCACCCGGCCGGAACAATTGGCCGGATTCCACGTTGCAGCGCTCGGGCGTGGATGGCCCAGATCCGACGGTCGTCTCGATCGGCGGCCATGAGCGCTCCGCTGTCGTATGCGAGTCCCAGCGGGTCCTTCATTGAATTGGACTTGGCCATCAGCGGCGACCGACACCGGCGCGGTCGAGGATCGCGTCGGCTTCGGCCAATTCGGCGGCGGTGAGCGCCCCGTTCGCCTTTTCCCAGGCCCGAACGGCTTTGAGCCCCTTCCTGGTCGATAGCCAAAGGTCAGCAGCCTCGGCGAGGGTGGCCGACATCGTTCGTCCGTCCTCGGCGGCCTCGTGTTCAAGGCGCTCGAACAGTTCGGCGGGCAGGGAGACGGAACGTTTCACGACGGTCGACATGACCCTATGGTACGACTGCGGTACGACCAAAGCAAGGGGTGGATCGCTTCGTTCTCACTTCTTGCTACCGCGAGGACTTTCACTGGCCGGCGACGAACGGTCACCAGCGGTAAATCACGGATAGTGAAAGTACCTGTTCGGCGACCAATTCTGACGATCACTTGAGGTCGGGTGACGGTGAGTCGGCCCGTAGGCGGGGAACGGATCAACAAGGGCTCTGAGCAGCGGAAACGCGAGTTTTCGAGGGCCCTAGTCCTCAGCTGGTCCTCAGCTCAACGGCGATCAGCGGCCTCCAACGGTCTCTGACGGCACATCCGCGGTGAGTCCGTGGTGAAGTTTCCGGATGACGGAACGAAGGGCGGCCGCGTGGGCGCTGGGATGCCGGGTTAGTCGGCGAGGTAGTTCCGAACCAGGGCGACTTGCTGGTTCAAGGATCGGCTCACAGCGCTGAAGTCGGGGCACTCGCTACCGAGGTAGTCACTCAGCTCGTCCGCCCAGCGGGAGCCGTACCAGCTGATGCCGGTTTCCCATCGCTCAAAGAACCTGCTGGGTTCGAGGCCCTTGTGTCGGGCCTTTTGTTCGAAACGATGCCATGCAGCAATGAGGTCGGTGTCGCTTCGAGCCTCTAGCAGTGTCCACAGGTCGTAGACGTCGCGGCACTGGCGTCGTTGGATGACGCAACGCAACTTCTCGGCGCAGATTTCGGTGAGGGTGTAGCAACGAACGCGAGCGGACTCAGGCAAGTCCCGCCACCCAACGACGAGCGGCAAATCGGCGTGTTCGACCACGAGTTCGTCATCGGATAAATCGAGCTTGATCGAGCGTGGCTTTGCTGCGAGCGGTCCCACATAGGCGATGCGCGCGGTATCGCCATCGACGTCGAGTTTGAGCAGGGTGGTGCCAATCCGGTCGCGACACAGGCTCAAGGCATCGGCGACGATGTCGAACGCGGTGGCGGTAGAGATGCCGAGCAGGGAATAATCGAGGTCCGCTGAATAGCGGTAATTCTCGTAATGAACCAGCCGAAGACTCGTGCCGCCCTTGAGCACCATCGCGTTGTCGGCACTCGCAGCGATGTCGATTGCAACGTGAGAAAGGATGTAGTCGCGTTCGGCAGTCTGTGCGTCGACGCGATCTCGTTGTGCTTGTTTCGTCACCTCTCCGCGCCCGATCATCGGTGGACGACCTGGAGAAGCTCGTCAACGGGGAAGGGCCAACGCACGCTGGTCTCCGTGTCGATGGGTCCGTCTGAGCGGTCGTCGGTCGGGTCGAGAATGAGCATGCGGGTGGGTCGAGGTTCCAGCTCAACTGAGTCGAGTTTGCCGAGTTTGAGCAGGCGGTCGAGCGAGACCAACCGTCGCAGCGCCGCGTCGAAATGGAGCATCCCACTCAGCTCAACAGTCACTGCCGGGTTGGGCGACGAGGCGGCAAGTGCTTCGGCGACGACGGCGATGCCGCCGACGCGGCGCGGTGTCTGCGCAGACTCAAGGAGCGCCCGTTCGATCGTCGAGACCATCGATTTCGACTGGCGTTGTGTGCCGAGGTGAATCGTTGACGGTTTCTCGATGATCGACTCAAGCGGTCTATCGCCGAGCGTCTTGACGAAGAGCCTCCGCGTAACAGCAACCTGCACACGTTGCCCTGGGCGGGTAAGGAGCCCATGTTCGGTCAAAGCAGTTCGGAAACAGATTCGGTAATCGCGGTCGCCGACGGCCAAATCGACTGCCTCGGCCAAGCGGTCACTCGCCAGGGAAGTGACCCCGAGTTCGCCAAGCGACCGCAGCAAGTAGACCCCGCGGCGAACCTTCTCGACGAGGCCGTCGCGTGCGAGCCGAGTCAAGAGATTCGAGGCGGCTTGCGCACTAAGGCCAAGCCGCACGCGCACCTCGTCGGCGGAGACCTCACGTCGGCCCTCGGCCGCGAGCGCGTCAACCAGCTGGACACCCATTGGAGACATATGATGACTATACACGTTTAACGTGAATAGACATCATCAGTACTACGGAACGGAACCGAGGAGTCAGGTTTCGTGGCGGTCGGCTGCCGTTCGACGTCTGATTCGACGAGCCGAGTGGCTCTCCCGGCTCGCGAACCTCGGCACCGATCGCGGGCCGAGCCCGTACCATGACCCTGCGCCGTAAAGGAGGCGACGATGGACGTCGAGCATGACGAGACGGTTGATCTTGTGGTCGACCTCAACACGATGGACGAGACCGGCCTACCGTGGGCGTTCCTCGACGAGGCACCCCATCCGGATCGTGTTCTACCGGGCGCGTACGTCGTTGCTGGTTCGGGTGCCGCTCGAGCCGTTGCACTCGTGGTCGACATCGTCGACGGGATCGTGCACGTCCAGCCGAAGCGCGGCTCCGTGGCCAGCAACCTGCTGCTCCTCACCGCCCATCGCATGACGTCGTAGGGCTTCGGCGACGCTTCGACTACTCCCAGGTTCATGCGAGTACTAACGGCGCGAGCTCGGGCGAGAACTCTGTGCGCTTATGGTGTTGGCGATGATGTAAGCGTCGATTGTCGATTGACGGAATCGGATCTTGCGACCGACCTTCACGTAGGTGATGCGCTTTTCGCTCACGAGGCGGTTGATGAATCGCTGCTCCACGCCGAGGCATCGCGCCGCGCCCTCTTTGTCGATGAGCGGATCGGGGTCGAAGAGCTGCCGCTGTTCGGGGTGTCTCATCGCCATCTCCGGTATCGAGCGGGCACGGGTGGCGACTCGAGCGTCCTCATCGCGGCCACCTACGTCCGTTCAGCACCGCCGTGAGTCCGGCGACCGAGATGACGATGCGCCTGCGGATCCGGATCGATGGAAGTGTCCCGTCGCGGACGGCCTCGTAGGCCGTCGTGCGTGAGATGCCGAGTATCCGGGCCGCTTCGGTCACCGAGATCGTCGGCTGGAGTTGCCCCGGTTGATCGGACAGGGGGCTTATGCGGCGATGCGGATGGTGGCTCGGTCTTGACGGTACCAGTCGGCCTCCTTTTGCGCGGGTGAGCGGAAACCGTTGGTGGTGTGGAGTCGGCGGGGGTTGAACCAG
>JANPDB010000857.1:0-3102 GCA_031431255.1 Acidimicrobiia bacterium
GCGGAGCCGGTCGAATACAAGCGGAGGTCCATCGTCCGCGAGGAACCGGCGAACCCCGACTCGGTCTCGACGGTCATCCAGTAGTTCGCGGTGGGCTTGGCCTGCGACTGGGCGATGCCGGTGGGGAGCACGACGACACCCAGGGCAAGACCGCAGGAGACGAGAATGGCGGTGCGACGCATGGCTTCCCTTTCGTTGAAACGATGTGTCGACCGTACGGACGGGGAACCTCGCTGACCATCGTGGCACCACGAGATCCGGACTCTCCCGACTCGGACGACACCCTTCCGCCGCAGCAGCGCCAGCGCCAGCAGTCGCGAGTTCCTCGCCCGAACCGTGTCGCTTTCGCTCCCGCGCTCTCGACCGGACCGGACCAGCCGTCTCGAATCAGCCGCGGGCCGCGGCGTAGGCCGCGCGCACCGACGCGGCGTCACACGCCGGATCGGGTGTCACGACCTCGCCGCCGCCGAGTCCCCAGTCCCGGCGAAGGCGCATCAGCAATGCTTCCCCGTCGCCGCCGCCCGCCACGGACCATGCGATGGCCGCCTGGAGTGCTGCGCCGACGGCCACGTGCTCTTCGGCGGAGGGAATCGTCACCGGGCGTTGGGAGAGATCGGCGACGACCCGACGGAACGCCGCTGACCGTGCGCCTCCTCCGATCAGGAGCAGCCGGCCGCCGTCGCGCACGCCTGCGGAGCGCAACGCGTCGAGGCCGTCGAGCAGCCCGCAGACGACGCCCTCGACCGACGCTCGGGCCAGTTGACCACGCGACACGTCGGAGCGGATGCCCGAGATCACTCCGGTTGCGTCAGGGCGATTCGGCGTGCGCTCACCGTCGAAGTACGGCACGCAGACAACCCCATCGGCACCCGGCGCGGTCTGCAGCACGAGCGCCTCGAATTCGGCGTGGTCCACGCCGAGCACCCGTGCGATCGCATCGGTGACCTTCATCGCGTTGAGCGTGCACACCAGAGGAAGGAACCGGCCGGACGCGTCGGCGAAGCCGGCAACTGCTCCCGATTCGTCGGACGTCGGCGCGTCGGAGACGGCATAGACGGTGCCGGACGTGCCGAGGCTGATCACAACGTCGCCGGCGGCGAGCCCGAGGCCGAGCGCGGCTCCCATGTTGTCGCCGGTTCCGGGCCCGACGAGCACGTCACGCCCAAGACCCAACGCCGTCGCGGCCTCCACCGTGAGGGTGCCGGCGACCTCGAAGGGCCCCAGCACCCGGGGCAACGCCGAGGTCCAGTCACGACCATCGTCGACAAGGGCGAGGAGGTCCGTGCGCCACTCGCCGGTCCGCGGAGACCAGTAACCGCTCCCCGACGCGTCGCCCCGATCGGTGAACCGTTCACCGGTCAGGCGGCGATTCAGCTCGTCGTGGGGCAGGTGGATCGACGCCATGCGGGCAAACGCGTCGGGATGCGCCGACCGGAGCCACGCCAGCTTGGTGATCGTGAAGGCCGCGACGGGGACGCTCCCCACGGCGTCAGCCCAGCCCTTGGCTCCGAGCCGGGCCACGAGCGCATCGGCCTGGGGAGCGGACTCGGTGTCGTTCCACAGCTTGGCCGGATGCACCGGCGCGCCGTCGGCGTCCAACGCCACCATGCCGTGCTGCTGTCCGGCCACGGAGATGGCCACGACATCGCGTCGATCGACTTCGGCGAGGGCGAGGTTGGCGGCCTCGACGAACGCGCCCCACCACGCGGACGGCGGCTGCTCCGAACGCGGCGGCGTGGTGGCGGGGTGGGCGGCGCGTCCCGCGGCCACAAGTCGGCCAGTGTCGACGTCGCGGATCTCCACTTTGACGGACTGGGTGGACGAATCGACGCCGAGGACCAAAGCCATGCCGATCACCGTAGCGAAGGCGCGGGTTTCGTTGGCCGGGAAGGCAGGACCAGAATCGCGTTGACCCACCAAACTGGCTCTTCGGATATCAGCGGGGTGGGATGGTGGCTACTGTTTGGTGGAGCTTCCGCCGGAGAGAGGTAGACGCAAGTGAAGCTTTCCTGGTTCCGGTGGCTCGCCATCGCGCCTCTCGTACCCGCAGTGCCGCTCCTGTTCTTTGGGGTCCTCTGGTTCGCCGTCGTGCAGACTGTGTCGGGGTTGCTCCTAGTCGCCCTAGCAGCCGCGATGTGGCGTCTGTTCGCTGGCAAGTGGGAGGCCTGGCCTTTCGAGCGTACGCCGTAGCGAGACGCCGTTGTGACGGCATAAAGAGCTGCCATCGTTCGGCACTCACCGAGCACCTCAAATGTCGCTACCGAGGCCTCCGAGTACCCACCTGGACCGAACCAGCCAACGACGCACTGCCGCGTCAAAATAGCGAAGACCCGTCAGTCCGCCGTGAGGCGCTGGGCCAGCCAGGCGGGAAGGATCGACAGCGCCAGCACCGTCACCGACACGACGTTCACGATCGGGAGGTTGTTCGGACGGGAGTAGTTCCCGAGGATGAACTGCGGGAGCGTGGTGACACGTGCGCCGGCGGTGAACGTAGTGACGACGATCTCGTCGAAGCTCAGTGCGAAGGCGAGCAGGCCGCCCGCCACGAGCGCGCTGCGCAGCAGAGGGAAGGTGACGTAGCGGAACGTCTGAAAGGTGTCGGCGCCGAGATCGGCGGAGGCCTCCTCGAGGTTCCCGGGGAGCCGCCGCAGACGCGCCAGCACGTTGTTGAACACGACCACGATGCAGAACGTGGCGTGAGCAACGATGAGCGTCAGAAAGCCGAGCTGCCAACCCAGCACCTGACGGAATCCGGCGTTCAGGGCGATGCCGGTCACGATGCCCGGCAGCGCGATCGGAAGGATGACGGCGAAGGACACCACATCGCGTCCGAAGAACGAGAACCGGTGAACGGCGAGCGAGGCGAGGGTCCCGAGGATCAACGCGACGATGGTGGCCGCGGTGGCGGTCTTCACCGACCCGCTGAGCGCGGCCCGCACTGCCTCGTCACGAAACGCCTGTCCCCACCACTTCGTCGTGAAGCCGGAGTAGATGATCGATCGGGCGCTGTTGAACGACAGCAGCAGCACATAGAACAGCGGCGCGTAGAGGATCACCATGACCAGGCCGGCGGCGGCGGCAAGAAGTCGGCGGGCGGTGAGG
>JANPDB010000858.1:0-1582 GCA_031431255.1 Acidimicrobiia bacterium
GATCACTGCACCGGCGGCGAGGCCGCCGAGCACATCGGACACGTGGTGGATCTTCACGTGCACCCGACTGATGGCCACGATCCCGGCGATCCCCCACCACAACGGCGCCAGCGTCGGGTTCGCGTCGGTGAGCAGCAGAGCAGCGGTGACCGCCGAACTGGAGTGGCCGCTCGGGAAGCTCGAGGTCTTCGGTCGGCGCAGGTGCATCGGGCGTTCTTGCTCCCATGCCGGCCGTTCTCGGTGGAACAACGACTTGAGACCGCCGTTCACGATGATCGACTCGGCCCCGAGCACGCCGACGACTCGTAGGAAGTGACGGGTCTGCTCCGGCGGCCCGAACGCCCCCTGAAGGCCGGCCATGGCCATCCACACCATGCCGAAATCGCCCACTTCGCTCGCCGTGTAGAACAGCGCATCGAGGGCGCGGTTGCCACGGAATCGGTCCCAGAAGCGGTCGAAGCGCGCGTCGAACACATCGACGGACGGGGGCAGCGTGATGCGTCGCACGGTCAGTCGGCCCGGTCGACACTCAGACGAGCGAGAGGTCGTCGGTCGCAGTGGCCCCGACCGTTCGCGCATCGACTGCGTGGGCGTCGACTGCGTGGGCGTCGACTGATGAGTGGGCGTCGACTGCGTGGGCGTCGACTGATGAGTGGGCGTCGACTGATGAGTGGCCGTCGACCGAGTGGGCTCCGGCGAGGTCGATCGTGCCGGGTGCGGCCGTGTCGAGGAGAAGGTCATCTCCCGCCTCGGCGATCGACAGCGCGGTTCCACGTGATGTCGAGTGCGTGCGCCGCGGCGCCTGCAGGGGATCGCCGCCGAACGCCGGACACCACTGCTTGAACGAGCAGACGTTGCACAGGCGCGATGGCTTCGGCCGGAAGTCTTCGCGCTCACACGCCCGCTCCACCGCCGTCCAGATCGCCTTGGCCCGCATGGTGAGCCCGCGGATCGACTGGTCGGTGGGCTCGTGGACGATGGCGAGCGGTTCGCTCAGGTAGAGAAGCTGCACCTTGTCGGGGCGCCGTCCGAGCATCTGCTCACACAGATACGCGTAGAACTGGACTCCGCCGAGCTTGCTCTGCTCGTAGTTGACGCCCGGGACTTTGCCGGTCTTGTAGTCGGTGACGATCAGTTCGCCGTCGGGGCCGAGCTCGAGCCGGTCGATGATGCCCCGGAGACGAAGCGACCCGAGGCGCGCCTCCATGCGCAGCTCGAGACCGATCGGACGAATCGACGTGGGATCTTCGAGCTGGAAGTACTTGCGGACAAGGAGGTCGGCGTCGACCAGGAACTTCTCGCGTTCGTCCGTTGTCAGCGGGAGCTCGGCGTATTCGGGGCCGTCGAGAATCTCGGGGATGGCCTCGCCGAGGCAGCGAAGTGCGGTCTCGATCGTTCGGTCACGAGGTGCTTCGAGCATCAGCAGCTCCAACGCGCGATGCACGAGGGTGCCTTTTGCGGCCCAAGGCGAAGGCGGTTCCGGCACCCGGTCGATCGCCGAGAAGCGGAACATCATGGCGCAGTCCTTGAACGACGCCACCTTCGACGGTGACAGCGAAACCGGGAGGTCGAAGGCCATGCC
>JANPDB010000859.1:0-7235 GCA_031431255.1 Acidimicrobiia bacterium
GTGACCGTGGCCCGCCGGCCGTCCGCATCGACTTCATGGAAGATCGGGATGTCCTCGGCCCAAAGCATTTTGAAGTGCGGATCGGCCATCTTGTCGGCCGCTGGCAGGTTCATCCAGATCTGGAAGAGCTCCATGTGGTTCTCCTCGTCCTCACGCAGGAGCGGGAACATCTCGGCGTGGACGATCCCCGCGCCGGCCGTCAGCCATTGCACGTCACCGGCGCCGTAGCGGGCCGCGGCCCGGAGCGAGTCGGCGTGATCGACATAGCCGCGGCGGACAAAAGTGACGGTCTCGAACCCGCGGTGGGGATGCTGGGGGAACCCCGGGATGGTGCTCCCGTGGTACATGCTCCAGCCGTCGGTCCCGGTGAAATCGCTGCCGATCGAACGGCCTCGCAGGCGACTGGGATCGGGTCCGAGCTCACCGTTGCCGGCGGGGTAGGCGTCGTCGTGGTGCACGCAGAACAGGAAGGGATCGAACGTCTGCCATGGCGGGGAACCGAGCGCGAAGGTGTGCAGCACCGGCGAGGCGTCGGTCAGGTCCATGCCCAAACGCTACCGACTTTGCGGGCCTATCCGGCCGCCGAGCCCTACCGATGCGGGCGTATCCGGCCGCCGAGCCCTAGGGTCCGCCGCGGGATGACGCGCTCGTCGCCGGACTTATCCGGCCGCTGACCGCGCACATCGCGGCGCGACGGTTCGTCATACCGCGGGACGGAGGTGGACCACGTCGCCGGCCGACAGCACGTGGCGTTCGGTGCCGGCGCCCGATGCGACCTCGATGATGAGGTGGCCCGACGCGTCGACGTCGGTCGCAGTCCCGACGACCCGCCTTCCACCGAGGTCGACCTCGACGACGCGGCCGATCGTGGAGCAGACGGTCCGGTAGTGGTCGACGAACCCCGACAGGTCGCTCGCCAGGATCGCAACGAAACGCTCGAAGGCGGTCAGCACTTCGGCGGTGAAGGCTTCGAGCGAGGCGAGAGGTGCGTAGTCGTCGAGCCACGTCGGCACCGCGTCCGGTCCGAGCGCGGGGTCGAGTTCAGCGGGCCGCACCAGGTTGATGCCGATGCCGACGACGACGAATCGCTGACGTTCGCCGATGTGCGACTCTGCGAGGATGCCGGCGAGCTTGCGGTATCCGAACAGTGCGGTCGCATCGGCGACGACGACGTCGTTTGGCCACTTCAACGACGCAGGGACACCGCGGGCCGATGCGCGCTCGACCACCGCCATTCCCATTGCGAACGAAAGCAGCGGCCAGCGTTCGGTCGGCAGAGTCGTGGTGTCGACGAGCACTGTCATCAGCAACGCAGAGTCAGGAGGAGCGATCCACGACCGGCCGAGCCGTCCACGTCCGGCAGTCTGCGAACGGGCGATGAGGACCGCACCGTCGGCGACGTTCGTGCCGGCGTCGTCACGTTCGGCGATGGCCCATGCGAGCAGCGCCCGATTGGTCGAGTCGATCGAGTTGACGACTCGCACGTCGGAGAACCGCGACCCGGCGAGGACAGCTCGCAGTGCTACACCGTCCAATCGAAGTCCCGTACGTGAGCGTGGACGTTGGTGGCGACCGTGAGCGTGAACCCGACCCTGGGGAGATCAGAAAGGTCGAGGCCTTCGACCACGATGATGTCGGCGGCGAGCATCTCGTCGACATTGGTGAAGGTCTCATTGGTTCCTGCGCAGATAATCCGCGCGCTTACCAGTGCGGTGATCGACGCTGTGGATACGGTCAGTGGCATGCCTTCGACGCTTCGCACCAGCCACGCGCAGTCCTCGAGGTCCATGCCGTGGAGCCGGGTGAGGTCGACCGGAACGGGCTTGTCCCAGGTGGCGCACACACCCGGTGTGGCGTGGGGAAGGCGGAGTCGACCTTCCGGAAGATGGAGGCGCACGGGAGCATCGACCGTGCCGAGATCGACGAGTCGAACCGTCACCGCGTGACCACGTCGAGGAGCGGGCGGAGATCGAGATCGTCGACAGCGGGGAGGTAGATGCTCACAGCTTCCTTCTGGAGACGTTTCCACAGATCGTCGCGGAAGAATCGGTCTCCGTTGGCGATGACGTAGTGGAGGATGAAGAACCGGTACGCCTCACGGGTGAACGCGATGTCGTCGGGCCGGAGGGGGAAGATGCGGTGATATGCGGTGAGGAACTGGATGAACCGCGGCTCCACGAGGGTGTGGGGTGAGTACGTGAAGTGGGTCCGGTCGCCCGTCGATGACGAGACGCGCGAGAGGAAGTAGAAGTCCAGCATGCGGGGTTCGATGCGGAACCAGTCGTAGTCCCACCGGCTGTAGAGCCGGAAGTCGTCATCGCCTTCCTCGCCGGTGATGGAGAAGTTCCCGAGGTTCCAGTCGATGAGTACGGGAATCTTCGGCCAGTAGTCGTAGCGCAGCGTGTCCAGTGTGACGAGGAAGTCGTGCGTGTGCCGCTCCACCACGGCAAGCTGCGCGGCGTTCAGGACGAACCGCTTCGCCGAACGTGGATTGGTCACGAGGTCGAGCAGGTGGATGGCGTCGGCCTTGATGGACGTGCTGGTCAGCGGGATCTTCGGGGCGATGTCGGCACACGCACGGTGGAAGAGCGCGATTTCCTGGGCGAACGTCGTGATCTGGGCGTCGGTGAGGATGCGGGGAAGGGATCGGCCGCGGGGAACCTCGTCGTAGAACACCACCCAGGTGCGTCCGTCGTAGTGCGTGAAGGGACGTCCGTCCTGGGTGAGCACATCGGCCAGCAGGCGTGCACGGCGGGTCCCCTCGAGCAGCCGATGGCAGGCGTGCAGCCGGTCATGGTCTTCGCAGAACAGGAAGTACGAACCGTACGACGACACCTTGGCAATCACCGCAGACCCGTCGCTGAGCGAACAGCGGTACACGTGATTCGTCGAGACGAACGCGCTCACCTCGGTGATGTCGACGATCACCCGGTCATCGTCGTACGCCGCCCACGCCTCGACGGCGCGCTCCGGCCCGCCCGGGGTGGGATCCGTCGCGTCGGTCGGCTGCACGCCAGCCAGGCTATGCGGGCGGCGCGTCGAACCGGCGCGCGTCGCCGCATTGGGTGCGCCGGGTCGGCGTACGCGAATAGCCTGGGGGCTCGCATCCGTGAAATGAGTCCTGTGAGGCTCATACGGAGAGGAGAGAACATGGCACTCGAACCGGGGCTCGTCGCCCCCACAGGAACCGACGGGCCTGTCCCCGCCCGCGAGCGGCGGGAAGTGCTCGACGCAGCGGGAGTCGACCGGGCAGTCCGCCGGATGGCCCACGAGATCGTCGAACGCAATGAAGGCACCGAAGGTGTCGTCCTCGTCGGGCTGATGAAAGGCGGCGTTTGGCTTGCCGAGGCTCTCGGAGCAGCGCTCGAAGCCCTCGGGAACACGGTTCCCGTGGGTCGGATCGACGCCAGCTTCTACCGCGACGACCTGGAGTTGCGCACGGTCACGCCGATGCCGAGCGTGTTCGGGTTTCCCGTCCACGACGCCGTCGTGGTGCTCGTCGACGACGTGCTCTTCACCGGGCGCACCGTGCGCGCCGGTCTTGACGCGCTGCGCGAGTACGGTCGCCCGAAGGCTGTGCAGTTGGCCGTCATGGTCGACCGCGGCCATCGCGAACTGCCGATCCGGCCGGATTTCGTGGGCAAGAACCTACCGACGTCGCGGACGGAATCGGTGCGGGCCACGGCGGACGGAGTGGTGCTGTCATGAAACACCTGCTCTCGATCGAGGACCTCACCGCCGACGACCTCGACCACTTGCTCACGCTCACCGACCGTTTCGTCGAGGTCAGTCAGCGCAAGGTGCCCCGCATCCCCGCACTCCAGGGTAAGACCGTTGTGTCGCTCTTCTATGAGGACTCCACCCGCACCCGGCTCAGCTTCGAAACTGCGGCGAAGCGGCTGTCGGCCGACGTCATGACGTTCTCCGTGTCGACCAGCTCGGCCAACAAGGGCGAGTCGATCCGTGACACCGTCGAGACGATCGAGGCCATGGGCATTGACGCCCTCGTGGTACGGCACAAGGCGGCCGGTGTGCCGCTGCAGATCGCGGGATGGACACAGGCCAGCGTGGTGAACGGCGGCGACGGCTGGCATCAGCACCCGACGCAGGCGTTGCTCGACTGCTACACGATCCGTACCCGTCTCGGCAGCCTGCAGGGCCGCTCGATCGCCATCGTCGGCGACATCAAGCACTCCCGGGTGGCCCGCTCGAACGTGCAGGCGTTCACCGCGTTGGGGGCCGAGGTCACCCTCGTGGCCCCGGCGACCCTGCTCCCGCCGTCGCTCGATGGCTGGCCGGTCAAGGTCGAACACGAGATCGAAGCAGTGTTGGGTCGTGTCGACGTGATCTATCTGCTCCGTATGCAGATGGAACGCACCACGGAGGCACTGGTTCCGTCGCTGCGGGAGTACACGTCGATCTACGGCCTCACCGACGAACGATCAGCGCGCTTACGAGACGACGTTCTCGTGATGCACCCGGGCCCGATGAATCGCGGTGTCGAGATCGGCCCGTCGGTTCCCGACCGCCCCAATACCGTCATCACCCAGCAAGTCGCCAACGGCGTAGCGGTCCGTATGGCAGTGCTGTTCGAACTACTGACCGGAGAACGATCATGACCACACCTGCGCTCGCCATCCGCGGCGGTTCCGTCCTCACCGACGGTTCGTCGCAGCCCGTTCGCGCCGACATCCTTGTGGTCGACGGTCGGATCGTCGCCATCGGCGGTTCGGTTGAAGTGCCGAGCGGGGGAGAGGTGCTCGATGCGACCGGCTGCGTCGTCGGCCCCGGTCTGGTCGACCTTCACACCCACCTGCGTGAACCGGGGAACGAGGCGGCCGAGACGATCGAGACCGGGTCGCGTGCGGCGATGCTCGGCGGCTACACCGCGGTGGTCGCCATGCCGAACACGACCCCGGCGATCGACTCGGCCGCCGTGGTCGAGCAGGTGCTGCGTCTTGGTCGTTCCGCCGGTTTGTGTGAAGTTCTCGTCGCGGGCGCGATCACCGTCGGCCGAGCCGGAGAGCGGCTCGCGCCGATGGCCGAGATGGCCGAGCTCGGCGTGCGCATCTTCACCGACGACGGCGCCGGCGTACAGAACAACCGGCTCATGCGCCGGGCGCTCGAATACGCGAGCTCCCTCGGCGTTACCCTCGCTCAGCACTGCGAAGACGCCGCGCTTTCCGAGGGAGGCGTGATGCACGAAGGTGCATGGTCAGCGCGCTTAGGTCTTCCCGGTCAACCGTCGGAGGCTGAGGAGCTCATGGTGGCGCGTGACATCGCGCTCTGCCGCCGCACCGGCACCCCGGTGCACTTCCTGCACATGTCGACCGCCGGTTCGGTGGAGTTGATCCGTCGGGCCAAGGCCGACGGGTTGCCTGTCACGGCGGAGGCCGCACCCCATCACTTCACGCTCACCGACGCGTGTCTCGCGGGCTACGACACGGTCTTCAAGGTGCATCCGCCTCTACGCGCCGAGGCCGACGTCGCCGCGGTGAAGGCCGGGTTGTCCGACGGCACCATCGACGCCATCGCCACCGATCACGCCCCCCACACTCCGGAAACCAAAGAGCAGTCGATGCTCGACGCGCCGCCGGGGATGCTCGGTCTGCAGACCGCGCTGTCGTTGGCGATCACGGAACTGGACATGCCGATCGCCCGAGTCTTCTCGTTGCTCTCCAGCGGACCGGCTCGCATCGCCAAGGCCGACGACCGCCACGGTCACGTTTCCGTCGGACGTGCCGCGAACCTGTGCGTCGTCGATCCGGCCGCCACATGGACGGTCGACCCCGCGGCGCTCGCATCGAAGGCCCGAAACACCCCCTACGCCGGACGAACGCTGCACGGTGTCGTCCGCCATACGGTCTTCAACGGTCTCGCGACCGTCGTCGACTCGACCGCACGCCGCTGAGCGTTCGCCGGGTCACGCGGTGCTGACCGCCACCGCGCTCGCGCTCGGCGCGGCGGTACTGCACGCCGGATGGAACCTCGCGGTCAAGCAGGCCACGGGGGACCGATTCCTGATGCTGTGGGGGCAGTTCACGATTGCCGCGTTGCTGTGCGCGCCGATCGTGTTCCTGTTCGGAGGTCTCCCGGCTCGGTCGTGGGTGTGGGTCGTGGTCTCCGGGTCAGTCCACCTGCCCTACTGCATCTTCCTGGCCAAGGCCTATGACACGGGCGATTTCTCCTTCGTCTACCCGATCGCGCGGGGTGGAGGAGCGATGCTGGCGGCGGTCGGAGGCGTCGCGCTCTTGAGTGACTCGCTTCGTCCGCTCACCGCGTTCGGCATCAGCACCGTCGGCATGGGGCTCTTCCTGCTCGCCGGTTTCCGTCGATCGGCGGCCCTTCGCAACGCCGTCATCGTGGCGATCACCATCGGTGCGTATTCGCTTTCCGATGCGAAGGGCATTCGGACGAGCGGCACGCTTCGGTATGCGTTCGCTGCTCATATCGGCACCGGCCTGACGACGACAACGTACGGTCTGGTGCGCGGCCGGGCAGCAGAGATGCGGGCGACCATGGTCGCCAACTATCGGCGCCTCACCCTCGCCGCGTTTGCGTCGACGCTGACGTATTTCATGGTGCAGGTCGCGTTCCGCTCGGCACCCGTCGGCTACGTCACTGCGCTGCGCGAGTCGAGTGTGGTCCTTGCCGCGCTGATCGGGTGGAAGACGCTCGGCGAGTCCGGCGGAAAGCGGCGCCTGGCGGCAACCCTGGTCGTCGCCGCCGGCCTCATCGTGATGGTCGTCAGTCGCTAGCCCGCACCTCCCGCGACCAAATACCGGTGGGCCAGCAGGCTCGCTTCGGCTAGGAAACCCGGGGAAAATCGAAGCCAGCTGGCCCACGGGTTTTATGGGGTGGGAGGTTCAGCGCCCGGCCAGTGCAGCGGACTGCCAGCGGAGGGCGACCGCGCGGTGGGCGGCGAGACGGTCGTCGAGGGCCGGGTGGACGAGGGAGCCGTCGCGGACGACGAAGCGTCCGTTGACGATGGTGTGCCGGGGGGCGAACGGACCGCACCGCAGCCATCCCTCGACGGCGTCGGTATGCGCCCCGGCGAAGAGCACACCGCCGAGCGGCCACACGACCACGTCGGCCATCGCCCCCACCAGGAGTTGACCGATCTCACCATCACGGCCGAGGCACGAGGTCCCGCCGCGCGTTGCCACCTCCAACGCGTCACGGGCGGAGAACTTGGTCGGGCCTTCGCGGAGTCGTCCGAGCAGCAGGGTGTTGCG
>JANPDB010000860.1:0-2899 GCA_031431255.1 Acidimicrobiia bacterium
GCGTCGGAGAGGCCGAGCGTGACGTGTTCTTCGCGCAGCAGACCGGCAATGCCCTCGGGGTCATCGTTTGCGAGCGTCGCTTTGACACGAAGCGACTTCAGGTCCGGTTCGGCGAGCACCGCGTCGAGGAGAGCATCGAGCGGATGCACCCCGAGCTGCTCAGCAAGGGCCGCGATGCCCAGACCGATGAGCTCGGGTTGGGTCGACTCCATCACGGTGAACGTGTCCCAGCGCGGAGAGAGCCGGCGGTTGTCAATCCACGCCTGCTTGGCCCGCTGACGCCACTCCGACGATTCGTACGCGCGCCGACGATCCGCCTCGCTCAACGGCATCAGCTCGGCGAAGACAGGATTGGTGTTCAACGTGAAGGGTTCCACGAGGTGCATCGAGAACGCGAGCGGACGGCAGCTGATCTGCGGCCAGACGTTCGCGCCCCGCCCAATACCTGCCCGATGGATCTCCATCGCCTTCAGATGAGCCCCGGTCGGGGTCGTGAGCACCGCCGTGTAGGTAACCGGTGCGCCGAGTTCGATCGACAGGTCATAGCTGTCGGCGAACGACAGACCCTCGCCGCCGTTGATACCGACCACGCCCCGTCCGGACGCGACAACCGCTGCGGCGAGCGCGTCGACCTCGCGTCGGTCGGCGTAGCGAGACGGGATGGGGTTCCCGTCAGCGCCTCGGTGCGTCACGGCGAACGAGGTCGCGAATCCAAGCGCTCCGGCGTCCATCGCCTCGGAGACGGCCGCCGCCATGGTCGAGATCTCCGCATCGGTGGCAACGCGCCCGACCGCTTCATCGCCCAGGGCGTGGAGACGGAGCGCGGTGTGGCCGATGTAGGCGCCGTAGTTCAGCACGCAGCCATGGCGCTCAACGGCGTCGAGGTAGTCGGGGAAGGTCTCGAAATCCCACGGCACCCCTTCGAGGAGGGTCGCCGGATCCATGTCCTCGACCTTCTCCATCGTGGCCGCCATCAGGGCACGATGCTCGGGGCGAACAGGGGCGATCGAGAACCCACAGTTCCCCGCTACCACGCTCGTGACCCCGTGGAAGCACGAAGGCGTCAGCGCCGGATCCCAGAACACCTGCGCGTCGTAGTGGGTGTGGATGTCGATGAAGCCGGGAGCGACGACACAACCCGTGGCGTCGAGCACATCATCGTCGGGGAGCGGCGCGATCTCACCGATCGCCACGACACGATCACCCTCGATCGCCACATCTGCGACGGTCCCGGGCGAGCCCGAACCATCGACGACGATGCCACCACGGATGACGATGCGAGGTCCCATACCGTCATCCTGCTCCTGTCAGGGGGCCAAGAGCCAGCCCGGGATCAGATCATCACTTCGTGCTCGAGGAGCGAACGATGAGCCGAACGTCGAGAACCTCGTGGCCGGGGGGACGTGTGGGGTCGTCGAGCAGGGCGAGCATGCGCTCCGCGGCGCGGCGCCCCAGATCACGAACCGGTTGGTGGACGGTCGTGAGGCCGAAGGCCTCGGCGACGGAGTGGCCATCGAAGCCGACCACCGCGAGCTCTCCGGGCACGTCAGTATGCAGTTCACGGGCAACCTGGAGCACCCCGAAGGCCATCTCGTCCGACAGACAGAACACTGCAGTCGGACGACGTTCCGGCGGCAGGGCGAGGAACTTGCGTGCTGCGGCTGCGCCGCTCTCGACGGTGTACGCGCCGCTGAGTTCGACAGCCGGTTCGATCCCTGCCTCCGCCACGATCCGACGAAACCCCTTGAGCCGAAGTCCTGACACCGGGGAGAACCGGTCACGTATGCTCCGGCTTCCGATGGTGGCGAGGCGGCGATGGCCGAGCCCGACGAGATGCTCGGCCGCAAGAGCACCGCCGAGCTCATCATCGATACCCAGGGTGTGTTCGCCGTCAACCCGTTCACCGACGATCATGATCGGACGCTCGCCCCGCGCCCGCTTCCACGAGGCGCCGAGGAACGCATCGACCACCACGACGCCGTCGACCCGTTGGTTGAGGTTCGTGGTCCCGGCGACGAGGTCACGTCGACGGCTGGGAGTACTCAGTGCGCTTATGAGCAGATCCTGGTCGGCAGGCTGCAGGACGTCCTCCAAGCCCGTGGAGACCTGGCTGACATACCAGGTGTCCAGATGTCGGGCGATGAGCCCGACGGTCTTCGTTCGACCCGAAGCCAGACGAGAGGCATTCGGATCAGCCACGTAATTCAGCGCGCTGGCGACGTCACGAACACGCTGACGAACCTCGGCACGCACATGGGGGAGGTTGCGAAGCGCTCTGCTGACGGTCGCCTCGGAGACGGCAGCACCGCGGGCGACATCGGCGATCGTGGCACGACCGGCGCGGGGAGGCATCCCCTCAGCCTGTCCCTCCGCAACCGCTTTCACGGACCGTACTCTAGGGCCGAAATCCGCTCGAGACCACGCACGACATCTGGTTGCCGCACGGGTGAGCCGTTCGCAACTGTCGGACTCGGCTTGCGGTCACCACAGAACCGGGACTGCCCCGGAACCCCTGCGCAACGCCGATACTGGAGGGGATGTCCACCGATCGGCGCCCTCGGCCCCGCCCCCGCGATCGGGGTGACGCGTCGCCCCGAATCGAGCTGCTTCGCGCCGCCCGGGCGGCGGCACCCTGCGTCATCGAGTACCCGACGGAACTGCCGATCACCGACCGCGTCGACGAGATCCGCGAGGCGATCCGCGATCACCAGGTGATCGTTGTCGCCGGCGAAACGGGATCGGGCAAGAGCACCCAGCTCCCCAAAATCTGCCTCGATCTCGGGCGGGGTCTCGACGCCATGATCGGCCATACGCAACCGAGGCGACTGGCGGCGAGGACCATCGCCGAACGGGTGGCGTCGGAGCTCGGTACCACCGTCGGCGAGACCGTCGGGTATGC
>JANPDB010000861.1:0-8735 GCA_031431255.1 Acidimicrobiia bacterium
GTTGACCATGCCCGGGGTGACGACAAAGCGGCTGCCGCCGATGACCCGCCGGGCTGCATAGCGAGCTCGGAGATCCGAGGCCTTGCCGACATCGACGATCGTGCTGCCGCTGATCGCCACCGCACCGTTACGGATGATGTCGCGGGTGGCGTTCATCGTGACCACCTGACATCCCTCGATGAGCAGGTCAACCGGGATGAGGGACACAGGGACCATCTGGCATCCCTCGATGAGCAGGTCGACGGCGATCGGGGTCGAGGAGGAGTCGGTCATGTGGGGCTCGCTGACGAATGCTGATGGGTGGCCTGGGGTGGGGTCGGTGGTTTGGTCGCCACGTAGACGAACGTGAAGCCGATCGGCTCGATCAACCGGATGGCGGAGAAGCCGGTACTTCTCAGCCAATCGACTGCTTGGGCGTTGGTGACAACACCGCCGCGTTCGGTGTTGGCCATCATGGTGAGGCCCATCTGCACGCCGAACGGGTTGTACTTGCGGTCGTTGTCGGCGAAGTAGTCGGCGATGAGCACCTGCCCCTCGGGACGCAACGCGGCAAAGGCCCGAGCCAACAACGAACGCGACCGTGCGTCGCCTTCCGTTCGGCAGACGTGCCCGAGCACGACGACGTCGTAGCTCTGCGGCTCGATCTCGATGCCGTGGAAGTCACCCTCGCGGAACTCGACACGATCGGTCAGCGAACGCTGCTCGATCATGGTGCGGGCATCGTCGATCACACCGGGTAGTTCGTTGATCACCGCGGTTGAACCCGTCGATTGCTCGAGGATGCCGATGGCCCAAGGAGCCCGTCCGGCGCCGAGGTCGAGCACACGCAGGCCCGGACGTCGGCTCCATCCGAGCCGAAGACCGAGACGACCGGCCGCCCGCAACTGCGTGGCGAAGGTGGCCTCACCCAGCGGCCCGTAGAAGGCAGCGGGGTGATCTTCGATCGGGGCGGCTACGCGGCCTTGGCGAACGGTGTCGGCGAGGTGTTCCCAGTTCGCGTGGGGACCCGGGGCGACGCGAATGAGCGACGTCATCGACGCCGGCCCGCTCCGACAGAGGTAGCGCTCCGCGGTTTCGGTGAGTTCGTACACGTCGGCAACCTGATCGAGGAAACCAAACGTGACCAACGCGTCGCACACCCGCTCGAGGTGTGGCCGTGACACGGAAAGGTGGTCGGCTAACGGCGCGACAGTCGTCGGACCAAGCGCCTCGATGGCATCGAAGATGCCGAGATCGATGGCGGCAACGAGCGTCCAATACGACCCGAAGCCTTGGATGACGCCCCACACCGGACCCGATGGTGGTGGTTTGAAATCCCGCCACGGCCGGCCCTTGTGGGCCATGGTGTGGCCCTTCTTGAGCTCGGGATAGGGCGAATCGACGCTCACGGTTCGAGGACGATTTTCCCGAAGAACTCCGAACTCAGCATCTTGTCCTGGGCATCCGCGCCATCACGTAAGGCGAACACCGAGTCGACCGGCGCCTGGAACGAACCGCCCGTGTAGAGCTTCCATGCGGTGGCGAACTCCTCGTAGCGGTAGGGGTCCGAGCCCATGATGGTGATGCCCATGTGGAACATGAAGCCGAGCGACGGAATCGTGGCGGTGTCGCCGGTGGTGTTCCCGCAGTTGACGAGCCGACCGCGCGGCTTGAGGGAGAACATCGACTGGGCCCACAACGCCGGACCGACGTGGTCGAAGACCATCTCCACACCGGCACCCTGCGTGACGCCCCGGGACCAACCGGTGACATCGTCGGTCCGGTTGTTGCACACGAAGTCGGCACCGAGGCCGAGCGCTCGTTCGCACTTGTCGTCGCTGCCCGCCGTGGCCAGCACGACGGCACCGGCGTGCTTGGCCAACTGGATGCCGGCCATCGACACCCCGCTTCCCGCAGCGTGGATCATGACGGTCTCGCCGGCGGTGAGCCGACCGACCGTGAACAGCGCGTGATATGCGGTGAGCCACGCCGTGGGGAAGCAGACCGCCTGGTGCCAACCCATGTCGGCCGGTAGTACGTGTGCATGCGTTTCGGGCACCAGACACTTCTCGGCGTAGCCACCCGCCACGGTCGCACCGATCACACCGAGATCGCCATAGAGATCTCCCATGCCGGCCAGCTTCGAGCCTTCGGGAACCTCGGCCAGCGACGGATCGACAACGACCCGATCACCGACCTTGATCCGGGTCACCTCCGACCCGACGGCGGACACCGTGCCAACGACGTCCATGCCGGCGATGTGGGGCAGGGTCATGCCGGGCATGGTGAACCAGCCGTTGCGCTGCACCACGTCGAGGTGGTTGAGCGCCGTAGCCGCAACGTCGATCACGACATCACGCGGACCTGGCGTGGGGTCGTCCATGTCGGCATAGCGCAGTACGGAGCGATCACCGGGCTCGGTGTAGAACAACGCCTTCATGCCGTGTCTCCGATGTGGTTCGTGCAGGGGGCGAAGGGCTCCGGCGTCCTCTTCATACTGACTCCTTCTCTGATGCGACCGCGGTCGGCCATGCGGCGCGGTAGTGCTGCACGAGCCACCGGTTGAACTGCACGTGGCTCTCCTCCTGCCAGGAGTAGCGCCCGCGAGCGGCGAAGCGGCTCTGCATGCCCCGCTGCACCTTGGTGGTGGCGTCCTGGTCCTGACGCACGAAGACCTGCACCCCGGCGTCGCTCATTGCGAAGAGATGATCGAACATCGGGTCCTCGAGCGCCGTCGGGTGCAGCAGGTAGCCGATCTCCACATCGATCGTTCCCGCCGTCTTCGGCCGCACGATGAAGAAGAACGCCTGATCCGGTGCCGTGCCGAAGCACAGGGTGGGCGGCATCAGCGCGAACGTCGAACGCATCCGCTCCTCCTCGGTGAGGAGCGGGAAGACCGGCATCAACGCTTTGGTAGTGGCGTTGAAGCCTCCGTCGATGTGGGTGTAGCCGTTGGTCCGGAAGATCACGTTCGATCCTGGCTCCCAGTCCACCGGGAAGGCGGCCAGTTCGCTCGGACAGAAATCCTGGATCGTGTGGTGGAGCTTGTTGGCGTGATAGCCGTCGTTGAAGTTCTCGAACATGACCTTCCAGTTCCACGGCATGTCCTCGAGCGTGAAGGTGCCGGGACACACGGCGTTCGCCAGGTCGTAGTGATCGAGGTACGGCGTGTAGGTGGCGAGCGTCGGTGCGAGCGGCTCGGCGTTCGGGTCGAAGTGGACGAACACGAAGCCCAACCACTCCTCCACCTTGAGCGCAGGCAGGGGAAAGTCCTTCTTGTCGAAGCCTTCCGTTCGCTCCATCGCCGGTGCCCCGAGAAGACGGCCCGTGAGGTCGTAACTCCACAGATGGTAGGGGCACGTGAACTTCGTGCAGTTGCCGGTGTCGTCAACGACCTGCATCCCGCGGTGCTGGCACACCGAGGAGAACGCATGGACAGCGCCGTCCTTGGCGCGCGACACGATAACCGGCTCGCTGTTCACCGTCGTGGTGAAGTAGTCGCCGACATTCGGGATGCGGCTTGCTCGACCGACGCACTGCCACTGCGTGGCGAACACCGCCTCCCGCTCGAACGCGAGAAACTCCTCGGACGTGTAGATCTCCGGCGGCAACGTACGTGCGCTTGCGAAGTCCGTGACGGATGCGTCGAAGGACGCGAGCAGTTCGGGAGTGAGCAGGCTCATGGTGCGGTGACCTCCGTGGTGCGCAGTCTGGGGTTGCGAGCAGTGAAGCGCAGCGGAGCGGCGCAGCGCCGGGAAAGCAGAGTCATTGAGGGACCTCCTGGGGGACGGCCGATTCCGCGGCGTTGGATTCGGTCGGGATGGGTTGGACCGAGGTACTAGTGGGCGTCGTTTCGGCGTTTGGATCACGGAGCAGGAACTTGCGGATCTTGCCCACGCTGGTGCGGGGAAGCGCATCGACAAAGGTGATGTCGCGTGGCCGTTTCGCTTTCGTCAGTCGTTCGGCACACCACGCATAAAGGTCGTCGACCGAGGGAGGATGCGCGACGTCGGCGAGCACGACGAAGCCGACCGGGACCTCGTCGCGCACCTCGTCGGGCTGACCAACCACCGCAGCCTCGAGGACGCCGGGGTGCGAGGACAGGACCTGCTCGACCTCGACCGTCGACACGTTCTCGCCGGCGACCTTGAGCACATCGCTGCGACGTCCGTCGAAGAAAAACCGCCCGTCGACATCGCACCGGGCCCGATCACCAGTCAGGAACCAACCGTTCCGGAACGAGGCATTCGTGGTGGCCGGATCATCGAGGTATCCGGCGAAGAGCGTGACGCCCGGGTTTCCGCGCACCACGATCTCGCCAACGGTGTCGAGCGGCACCCGGTCTCCGTCGGCGTCGTGGATCTCCACCTCGCAGCCGGACGTGACGAAACCCATCGATGAAGGCACGGGCCCTTCGGCCGAGTCGGTGAGGACGGCCGGGATGGTCTCGGTCATGCCGTAGAGCTGGCGGGGACGACAGCCCAACAGCGAGCTGAGCAGCTCGTGCTGATCGTCGCTGATGTTCATGGCGTACCAGCAGTGCGTGAGCGCAACGCCCTCGACCGGCGTGGCACCGCTGGCAAGGATCATCCGGATCGGAGCGGCGAACAGGCTCGCATGGGTGGCGCGATGACGCGCCACCTGGGTCAGGAACCCGCTCGCCGAGAACGTCGGCATCAATGCCACCGACGCACCGACCCAGATCGCCGACGCGAAGCTGTAGTACTGGGCGTTGGCATGGAAGAGCGGGAGGACGACGAGCTGGCGATCATTCGGGGCGAGTGAGGCGGCCGCCGCCATGGACGCACCGGCAAATGCGTAGTTGGCCTGCGTGATCTCGACCCCCTTCGGCGCGCCTGTCGTGCCGGAGGTGAACATCACCGCCGCACGGTCGAGCAGCTCCGCCGATGGCCAGTCAGAGAGCAACTCGTGGCCGAACACATCGAGCGTGCAGTCGGACTCGTCGATCTCGACGATGGTGGCCACGGTCGAACCGGCTGCCGCCGATCGGTACACGCCGGCACGGACGTTGGAGCAAAACCCGATCACGGGCGAGGTGCGGTTGATATGCCCGCGAAGTTCCGTTGCGGTGCCCATGGGATCCGACGGAACGATCCACGCCCGCAAGCCAAGCGCGGCCAGCCACACCGCAACGAACGTCGGCGAATTCGTCAATGCAACGTGCACCGATGATCCCGGCACAACCCCGTGCTTCACCAGAAACTTGGCGACGCGACAGACCTCCGCGTCGAACTCGGCGTAGGTCCACGTCTGCTTCTCTTGGCGCTGCGCCGCTCCGCTCCGCTTCACTGCTCGCAACACAGGAGGCGTTCCCCCTTCGCCCGTCACGCGAGAAGAATTCACGGCACCGTCGGGTCGCTCGAAGACCAAGAAGGTGTGATCACCGCGATCGGCGACGGCGCGAACCCAGGCCTGCGACAGGGTTGTTGCGTCCGCCCAGTCGGCCATGTCAGCTTCCGACCTCGACGACCTCTGCTGTATCGGCGACGACAGCCCCATATCCGCCACCGCCGGGAAGATCGAGGCGAACGTGGTCACCGGGAGCGAGCGTGATCCGCGACTGCGTGCGGACCGCCTCCCCGTTCACCGTGAACGCCCCGGCGGCACCGGCTTCGCCGCCGAAGAGACCCTTCGGCGCATCCGAGAGACGCGACGTGACGGCGTTGAGCTGCCATGCCCGGTCGGTGTCGACCGTGAACTCGATGGTCTGGCCGAGGCCACCCACCTGCGCGCCAGGTCCCCCGCTGCCGGTACGGAGCTCCTTGCGGAGGAAGCGGATCGGAGCAGACGCCTCGACCACTTCGACCGGAACGGCGGACACACCGGTCGGATACGAGCATGCCGAGAGACCGGGCTTGGTGGCGCGGGCACCGACGCCACCGGCGTAGGTGAACATCGCCGTGATGAAGGGACTGCCATCGTCGTGGTTGCCGCTCACCTGCATCGTCCAGACTGCACCCGACCCCTCAGCCATGGCCTGCGCCGGCCGGATCTGGGCGAGCGCCTTGAGCAGCGCGTTCGGCAGGAACATGCCGACCACGTGACGGGCCGTGCCCGGCATCGGCGACACGGCGTGCACGATGGAGCCAACGGGGGCCTCCACCTTGATCGGCGCCAGGCTGCCGTGGTTGTTCGGCAGCTCAGGGTTGAGGACAGAGCGAATCGTGAAGGTCGTGTAGGCGTGGGTGTAGTTGAGAACCACGTTGATGCCCCACGGGCTGCCCGGTGATGAGCCGGCGTAGTCGACGAGGATCTCCCCGGCCACGTTGTCGACCGTAATCGCACATACGATATCGATCGTGCTGCCATCAGCGAGGTCGAGCAGTGCGCTGGCGGAGTAGGTGCCGGCGGGGAGCTCGCGGATGCTCGCTCGCGTAGCCGCCTCCGAGCGGGTGATGATCTCGTCGGCCAGCGCCTCGATGTCGTCGAGGCCATGGCGATCGCACAGCGCCTGGAGACGCTGCGCCCCCACCTCGCCACTGGCCATCTGGGCGTGGAGATCACCGGCCATGTGATCGGGCTGGCGAACGTTGCTCAGGATGAACTTCCACACGTCGTGGTTGCGCTCACCGGCGATCATCAGACGAAGGATCGGGATCCACAGTCCCTCTTCGAACACGTCGCGTCCACCGGCGCCGATGCCGTAACCGCCGACGTCGGTGTGGTGGATCGTGGACCCGAAGAACGCAATCGCCTTCCCGTTGCGGAACACCGGATAGAGCACCGTCACGTCGAGCAGCTGACCGGCGGTCTTATAGGGATCGTTGGTGATCAGCACGTCGCCCTCGACCAGCGAGTCGGTCGGGTACTCGTCGAGCATCGCCGAGGCGGCGCGAGCGAGAGAGTTGATGTGACCCGGCGTGCCGGTGACGGCCTGGGCCACCATGCGGCCGCGACGGTCGAACACTGCGTTCGCGAGATCACCGGCTTCGCGCACGATCGGTGAGAACGCCGCCCGCTGCAGGGCGCGGGCCTGTTCGTTCACGGTGGCGATGAGGCTCTGCCACAGCACTTCCAGCTCGATCGGATCGAAACTCATGTGGAGGCTCCCGTGGTTGCAGTGGTGGTGGCGGCTCGGGTGGGCACGGCACGATCGGCGATGATCGAGCCGTCGTCGGCGACGGTGGCGGTCCATCCGGGACGGATCACCGCGGTGGTCTCGCGTTCCTCGACGATGGCCGGGCCCAAAATGACCTGGCCCCGACCGAGATCGGGCCGGCGATACACCGGGGTGTCGACAGGACCGGCCGTACGACTGAAGCGGACGGCCCGGTGGCTGTGCACCAGGCCGACACCCTCGGCCACCGAGGCCTGCGGTTCGACCGGCGTGGCCGACGCGAATGCCGAGAGACGCCAGGTGACGGCCTCCACGCGAACGTCGGGAATGGTCAAGCCGTAGATCCGTCGGTAGTCGGCCTCGAAGAGGGCCACGACCTCGGCGTAGGTCACGGGCCATCCGGTTCCTTCGCCGACCCACAACGTGATCTCGTTCCCCTGCCCCAGGTAGCGGACGTCGACGCCGTAGCGGAAGTTGATCCGGTCGGCTTCGACACCGGCGGCGGCAAGCACCCGGCGTCCTTCGTCGCGTAACTCGTCGAGTAACCGGTCACGCGCCGTCAACTCCGGACCGGGTGCTTCGAACACGTCGAGCGGACGCACCATCGAACGGGCGAGGTCGATACGCACCGGCGTGACCAGCGTTCCGAAAGCCGAAAGCACGCTGGCGTTCACCGGGAAGACGACGCGAGGCGACTCCAGCAGCTCGGCGACACCGCACGCGTGCACCGGGCCCGCACCGCCGAAGGCGAGCAGCGTGATGCCGCGCAGATCCACTCCCTGCTCCACCGCATGCATGCGCGAAGCCGCCGCCATGTTCTGATCGACGAGCTCGCTGATGCCGGCGGCCGTGTCGTCAGCGGAGAGCCCCAGCGCTACTGCGACCGAGTTCAGGGCTCGGTGCATGGCATCGGTGTCGAGCGCCATGTCGCCGCCGAGGAAGAACGCCGCGTCGAGCAGACCGAGTGAAAGATCGGCATCGGTCACTGCAGGTTTCGTGCCGCCACGGCCATAACACGCCGGACCCGGGTCGGCGCCGGCCGACTCGGGACCGACCTTGAGCAGGCCCAGGTCGTCGACGCGGGCCTGGCTCCCACCGCCGGCGCCGATCTCCACGAGATCAACCGACGGGACCGAGACGGGGAAGCCGGAGCCCTTCTTGAACCGATAGATACGGGCGACTTCGAAGGTGTTCGTCAGCTCCGGCTCACCGTGGACGATGAGGCACGACTTCGCCGTGGTGCCACCCATGTCGAAGCAGAGCAGCCGCTCCTCCCCCATGCGCTTGGCGAACCAACTCCCGGCAAGGGCGCCCGCGGCGGGCCCCGATTCGACCAGACGGATCGGAGCGCGTGCGGCCTCATCGGCCGACACGACACCACCGTTGGAAAGCATCATCAGCACGGAACCGCCGAACCCTTCGGCAGCGAGCCACTTCTGGAGCTCATCGAGGTAGGGACCGATCACCGGCATCGTGGCGGCGTTGCATGCCGTGGTGATCATCCGCGGGTACTCCCGGATCTGCGGGGAGATGTCGGCCGAGATGCACACGGGCACGCCGAGCTCCCGGCGCAGATAGTCGGCCACGATCCGTTCGTTGGCGGGATTGGCGTAGGAGTTGATGAGGCACACGCCGACCGCTTCCACCCCGGCTGACCGCAACTGCTCCGTGATGATCG
>JANPDB010000862.1:0-6889 GCA_031431255.1 Acidimicrobiia bacterium
CGCCGGCTGTCGCATCGAGGGACGCAGCGTCAATCGGCTCCAGCTACTGTCGCCGCCCGTGGTCGTGCGTCTCCCTCTCCCCGCTGGGCTGCGGACCTGGTTCGCCGAACAGCGCAGCGAGGCGGTCCGTCACGGATGGGAGAGGGTTCGGCTCTGGGGGGCCGTCGGCTCGCATTCGCGTCACGCCCGTCGATTCGGGTCGTTCGGTCACGGGTCGTTCCTCGCCTTCCCGTGGAACACCCTGTACGGCGAGCGCTACATGCGTATCGGGGCCGACACCTACATCGGGCCCGGCGTGACGCTCTCGGTCGGTATCGCGCCCGACCAGACGATGATGTCGGAGTCGGTCCTTCGTATCGGTGACCGTTGCCTGATCAACAAGGGCACGGCGATTGTGTCGCACTGGAGCGTCGACATCGGTGACGACGTGTGGACCGGGCACAACTGCTACATCACCGACCAGAACCACGGCTATGACGACCTCTCCCGGCCGATCGGCGGGCAGTCGATGCCCGAGCAGCCGGTGCGGATCGGCTCGGGTTCGTGGCTCGGCCATGGGGTGATCGTGCTTCCGGGGGTGACGATCGGCGAGCACGTCACCGTCGCCGCCGGCTCGGTGGTTACCAAAGACGTGCCTGACCGCTGCGTCGTGGCCGGGAGCCCGGCCCGTATCGTCAGGCGCTATGCCGAGGGCGAGGGGTGGGTTCGGCCGGACGGGTCCATGCCGCCGCCGTCTCGCTGAGCGCGCAGATCAGCGACTCCGTCCACGGGATGCGTCCGTCGATCCGTTCGAACTGGGCGGCGTGCGGGGTGAGCCCGCGGACCCGCGGTGGCAGCTCGATCTGCACACCTCCGTAGGGCGGCTGGTTCACCGGGTTGTCGGTGTGCATGCCCCGGAGCTCCGCCGGGATCGCCTCGGTGTCGTCGACCGCATGGAAGGCCGGTAGGTGTTCGCGGAGCCTCGACGCCAGCGACGAGGCGAGGTCGCGGTTCGAGCCTCCGAGCAGCGTGGACGTCCAGAGGCCCTCGCGCCCGTAGCCGTGCACGGCGAAGACGACTTCGACGTGATCGAAGAACCCCCGAAGCGCGGCGGACTCGGCGGCGCGGACCGATGTCGACGGAAGGTGCTCTCGCAGCGGCGCGGACTGCACGACCGCGTAGAGCGATGCTCCTGCCCGCCGGGCCGCCTCAGTCGCGATGTCGTCGGTACCCCGTTCGAGGTTGCCGCCGTGAAAGGCCATGAAACCGAACGTCGACCGCAGCACGACCCGTTCCTCGACGCCGGGGGTGGCGAGCAGGCGGGCGAAACGCATGGGGTCGAAGGTAGCCGCCGCGCCCGTCTACGTGGCTAAGGCCCGGTTCACCCGCTCCTGGCACCTCCTTCACGGCTCCTTCACACCGATCGGGAAGGATCTGCGGTGCAGAGTTCCTTCCCTCAGGAGTCGCCATGTCTTCCGTATCCACCACCACTACCAGCACCACCGCTCGGGGAGGCCGACGTTTCCGTCGGGTCCGCCTCCTCGCCGTGGTGGCCGTCGTCGGCCTCGGCGCTACCGCGATGGTGCCCTCCGCTGATGCCGCGACGCGGCGCCGTGTCTCGACCAAGACCGACTATTCCATCGCCATCTCGCCCGACGCCGTGGCCGTCAATGCGGGTGGGGTCGCGAGTTTCCCCATCTCGGTCCGCACCACGGCGGGCTACTTCCCGACTCTGCGGTGGGACGTCGACGGTGTTCCGAGCTTCATGGACGTGAGCGTCCGCAAGACCTCGACGAACCGCTATCGACTCGATGTGCTCGTCCCCACGAACGCCCCGAGTTCCAACGGCGTGTACCAGCTGTTCGGTGTCACCAGCACTCGCGAGCGCAGTGCGCTCTTCCGGCTCGTCGTGAACGGCGCCGCTCCCGTCACCCAGCCGCCGCTCACGGCCCCGCCGGTCACCCAGCCGCCGGTCACGTCCGCGCCGCCGAACTTCGGCCTGCGTCTCGACAATCCTGAGCTGACCGTGGCAACCAACCAGACCGCTGTGTTCGGCCTCAGCGTCGATCGCTCTGCCGGCTACACCGGACCGGTCTCGTTCTCGCTCGCCGGACTTCCGGTCGGCTCCACGGCGAACTTCGCACCGAACCCCACCACGGCGAGCACCAACCTCTACATCACTCCGGGTGTCGGCACGCCGAGTGGCCGCTACGGCATCTCGGTGTCGGCCACCGCGGGAACGACCGTCCGAACCGGCACGGTCGCCCTCAACGTCACCGCCATCAGCGACTTCCAGCTGGTGCCGACCACGCCGATCCTCACGCTGAACTCGCCCGGTAAGGCAAGCACGGTCATCGAGCTCCGCAAGACCGGTGCGGTCACCCCGACCGTGTCGTTCTCGGTCGCCGGTGTCCCGACCGGCGCCACCTATTCCCTCTCGTCGACGGTCTCGAACAAGAACGTCACGCTCTCCGTCACCACCACGGCGTCGACGCCTCCGGGTGTCTACAACATCGTCGTCTCCGGTCGTTCGGGTGGGTTCACCCAGCAGGCCAACGTGCAGCTCGTGGTGAACAACCCGGTCGGCTTCACGCTCTCGGCGTCGCCGTCCGACTTCGGGATCGCCCGGGGGAGCGGGGCGACCACGTTCGTCACGCTGAAGTCCTTCGGCGGGTTCAACGGCAATGTCACCCTGTCGGTCTCCGGACTGCCGTCCGGCGTGACGCTCCGTCCCGGCACCACGTCGGTCAACTCTCCGTCGATCATCGCGCTGATTTTCGACGCTTTGCCGGGGGCCACCCCGACGCCGTCGGGAGCACCCGTGCAGGTCTCGATCATCGGTACTTCGGGGGCGCTGTCGGCCACGATCAAGTTGAACGTCGCCGTCGTCTGACGGTTCACACGTCTGCGAACACCGGGTGATCCGTCGCCCGGTGTTCGCGCGAGAGCGCTGCGTCCGCATTGGACACAGTGCCCGGGTCGGCCGTTCCCTGGTGGTGGTGAACGGCCGATTCGGCGCGTAGTGGGCCTTTGTTCGCGGTGACGCGTGTGCCGCGTGTGCCGTACGGCAGGACGTGGTTTGCTCAGTCGGGTGGGGGAGGTCGATCGGGTCCGGCGCCGACCGCGTCATGGACGTCCGAACTCGGCGTCGACCGAGGCTCAGTGTGACGGCTGATCGGTGTCCTCGTCGATGCGCGGAACGCCGATCGGGTCCGGAGGGCTCTCCTGGCGGAGTTCGGCAACGAGGGCGACGAGCTGGCGCATCATCTCGTCCGACGCTCGCCGTACGTCCTCTGGAGCCGGCGGGGGGACGGAGCCCGTCGGTGGGAGCCGGAGGTACTCGCGGGCGGAGAACGGCGCGCCGAGGCGCATCGTCACGTCGGGCCGGTGGAACGCCGAGGTGAGGAGGCTCAGGAGGCGACGACGGCGTCCGACCACGCGATGCGCCCCGACCGAGGCCAAACGGGATGATCGGCACTCCGGTCTCGATGGCCAGGCGAACGGCACCCGTCTTGGCCCGTTCCGGCCAGAACCGCTCGTTGCGAGTGATGCGTCCCTCGGGGTAGAGGGCGATGGCCTCACCGGCCCGGAGAGCATCGGCAGCCGGACGGAGCGCCTCAGCGGGATTCGGGCCCTTCCGGTGCACAGCGATGAATCCGAGGGCGCGGAACACCCGCCCGAGAAGCGGCGCCTCGATGATCCCGGCAGTGCCGATCATGCGCAGCGGCCGCCCGAGTTGGCGGCCAGCGAGAGCCAGGAAGATCCCATCGGCGATGCTCGTGTGGTTGGCGACGACGATCAGGCCTCCCGGCGGGAGTTCGCGAAGGGTGCTCGCCCGCTCCTGGGAGCGGGCGATCTCGAGCCGGGCGAACGTGGCCATCACGCTGCTCACGACGAAGGCGAGGACTGAATAAAGCAGGGACCCGCCGAGGCCCGGCTTCTTCCACGATCGTGCCATTGACGCCAGGGTACTGACCCATCGACTGCGGGATCACCGAATAGCATCCCACCTCGGCCCGTTCGTCACCCCACCTCGGCCCGGTCGGGTCTTCGCGGGGAGGTGGGGCCGCCTGATCCCACATGGTCCGGGTCGGCATCCCATATAGCCCGAAATCGCCGAAAACGGGCAGAACAGCTGGCATGTCGGATGGTGCGGGCAGCGATCTGGGACGCGACGGACCGCGAGGACCTGCGCGCGCTGGCGTCCTGGGGGTCCCGGACGGTGTCCCGCTAGGGTGGCGCGCATGTCCGAGGCTCACCGCACACGGGTCGAATCGCTCGGCCTGGAGACGATCAAGGTCGACCGAACCAGCCTGGCCGGCGGTGCGGAGATCATCGTGTGCACGATCGACAACCCGGCGAGCGCCTACAACTCCGTCGACGCCACATTGCATCGCGAGTTCGCCGTGCTCTTTCGGACCCTCCGTGATGAATCCGACGCCCGAGCGGTCGTGCTCACCGGGTCCAAAAAGGCGTTCTGCGCCGGCGGTGACTTCGCCTGGTTCGAGGAGCTCCATGACATTGCGTCACTCGAACACCTCCGGAGGGACGCCAAGGCGATCATCTGGGACCTGCTCGACATCGAGATCCCCGTTGTTGCCGCGCTCAACGGTCCTGCGGTCGGACTCGGCGCCTCGATCGCCCTGCTGTGCGATGCGATATTCATGGGCGCCGACGCCACGATCGCTGACCCCCATGTGCGGGTCGGCATCGTTGCCGGCGACGGAGGCACGACGATCTGGCCGCTCGTCCTCGGGCCGATGCTGGCGAAGCGGTACCTGCTCACCGGTGACCCCGTCGGTGCCGACGAGGCCCTCCGCCTCGGACTTGTCTCGCACGTGTCGCCGCCGGACTCCGTGCTGACGGACGCGCTGGCCTTCGCCGGTCGCCTCGCCGACGGCGCACCGCTCGCGTTGCGCGCCACCAAGGCCGCGGTGAACAAGCTCGTGAAGGATGCCCTGAATGTCTCGTTCGACACGGCTACCAACGCCGAACTGATCACGCTCCTCTCGGCTGATCACCTCGAGGCGTTGGCGGCGCGGACGGATCGCCGGACCCCCATTTTTCGTGGCCGATGAACAGGGGAGCGGGGACGTTCGTGAGTTGCGTCGTCCTCAGGGGTCTCCGCCGTTACGGCATCGGCCATATCGTTTCGCGTGCTGATGTTCAGCGCGCGTACAACATCGACAAAGGAATAGTCCATGGATGACGTCGACCTGTACGAAGCACTGCTCACGACCCGGGCGATGCGCAGGTTCTCCGATGAGCCGGTTGACCGGCGGGCCATCGAAGCGTGTCTTCGGGCGGCGGTGCAGGCGCCGAGCGGCGGCAACATCCAGCCATGGCATTTCGTGGTCGTCGACGATGCCGAGATCCGCACGCAGCTGGCCGACCTGTATCGGCGGTGCTACGAGCGCTATGAGCGGGCAATGCTGCCGACGGCGACGGCGCACCGGTCACCGGAGGACGAAGCCTCCTGGAATCGCACGGTCGCCGCCGCCCATCATCTGGCTGAGCACTTCCACGAGGTGCCCGTCATCGTCGCCGTCTGCGTTGCTGGGATCGACTTGACGCTGACCGATGAGCAGGGTCCTCTCGACATCGGTTCGGTTCTCGGGTCGGTGTTCCCGGCCATCCAGAACTTCATCCTGGCCGCCCGTTCCTTCGGGCTCGGGACCTCGCTCACCACGGTGCACCGCATCGAGCAGCAGGACTGCCGCGACATCCTCGGTGTGCCCGAGCATCAGCAGATCGTGGCGCTGCTCCCGGTGGGCCACCCGCTCGGACGTTGGGGCGTCGCCCGACGCAAGCCGGTTGAGAAGGTCACGAGTTGGAATCGGTGGGGGAACCGCGAGGCGTTCTCGCCGGTCGATTGACGGCTGCGTCCTCTCATGCTTCTCGGCGCGTCGTTGCGTTCGGTGTATCCGAGCAGTCCGGGGTCCGACGCGGGGTCTCGGCCGGCGCCGCCCGACCGTGTTCTCGCGGCCGCCGCAGGCACCGGGACCGATGCGCTCCGGACGCCTGCGCCGGCCGCGCGTCTCGCCGCGAGTGTCGTGGCCGAGGGCGAACCGGGCGACGAGGCATCCGACGGTTTCGGGCCCCGTCGCCAGGCCGAGCGCCTCATCGCCCTCGCCCGGGCCGTGGGCGCGGCCCGCCTCGATCTGCTCCTCGTCGGTGATCGGCACGCCGCACCGGTCAACGCGTTCGCTCCCGTCCCGCTGATCGCCCGGCTGATGGCCGAGGTGGGCGATGTGCCGCTGGGGTGCGTATTCCTTGCCCCGTTTCACCATCCGGTGGTGCTGGCCGAGCAACTCGGCACATTGGCGGCGTTCTCCGAGCGACCGTTCACGGCGGCGTTCGCCATCGGCGACACGGAGGCACAGTTCGCCGCATTCGGCATGGCCCTCAAGAGCCGCACGGTGCGCACTGACGAGGTTGTCCAGCTCGTCCGACGACTGCTCGACGGCGAGGAACTCACCTTCGAGGGTCGCTATCACCGACTGGACAAGGTGCGGATCGGCCCGCTGCCCGAGACGCCGGTTCGACTGTGGGTCGGCGGCCGACGCGGCGCTGCGGTCGAACGGGCGGGGCGCCTCGGCGATGCGTGGGTCAGCGACACCCGGATGCCCGACGCCGAGTTGCTTATCGAGCTCGATCGCTACCGCCGGACCGCCACGGAACACGGGCGCCCGGTGTTCCCCGTCCTGCGCCGCAACGTGGTGTTGGGCGAGACCGACGAAGAGGCCCATCGGGCGATGGAGCGCGTCGTCACCGTGTCATCTCGCGGGCTGGTTCCCGGGGACACGCTCGTCGGATCGCCGGCCACCGTCGTCGAGCGGCTCCTCGCGTATGAACGCGCCGGCTTTGCGATGACGATCGTTCGTCCCGTTGCCGTCGACCACAGCCGCAT
>JANPDB010000863.1:0-2699 GCA_031431255.1 Acidimicrobiia bacterium
GGCCGTTGCCCGTCTCTCGGTGGCGGTCTATCTGGGGTTCATCATCGGACCGCTTGTGGCAGAGCAGCTCCTCCGATCGGGGTTCTTCGTGGTGTGGATCGGCTCGGCGGCATGTCACGGGGCGGCGGTCGGGGCGGCCCGGTTCATCTCGTTCCCGGACCGGGCGTCCTCGATCGGGTCGGCCGAGCCCGCTGCTCGGCTCACGATCTACCGCGGTGCCATAGGTCCCGGTATCGCGCTCCTCACCGTGGCCTTTGCGTTCTCGACCGTGAGTGCGTTCACGCCGGACTACGCGAAGAACCTCGCCGTCGCCCGCCCGAGCACGCTCTTTGCCGTGTTCGCCGCTTCGGTCCTCGCAGTCCGGCTCGTCAGCGGACGCATCGCGGACCGGCGAGGTCCGTTCTCCGTCGCCGTTCCCGGCATCGCGCTGGGGGCCGTCGGCATGGCCATTGCCGCCACGGCACCGTCGGCTCCGATCGGTTACCTCGCCATGGTCGTCATCGGGGTGCGGTCGGGCGCGTCGTTTCCGGCGATCACCTCGATCGTGACCTCTCGGGCACCGGCGGCCGAGCGCGGCGTCGCCGTTGCGTCGCTGCTGATGTTCAACGATCTCGGCCAGGCCCTTGCCGGTCCCCTCAGCGGCAAGGTGGCGGACAGCTTCGGCTGGCGCTGGGTGTTCGGCGTGCCGGCATTGGTCGGTGTGCTCGGCACCGTCGCCATCTCGGTCCTGGCGATTCGCGTCGGCCGTTCGGCGGCCGTCGGATCGATCGCCACGCCGGCTCTCGAACACTGACAACAATGGGGGCGTGGTGATCATGCGCCCAGTCGAGAGCGCTCCTGCGAAATCCCCGCTCCTACGGCCCGGGCCCCGCGTCAAACTGACGAAGAAGCGGGCGCCGACCCTCAGCGTGGAGAACGAACTCTGGGCACAGGGTCACGATGTGATCGTCGGAATGGACGAGGTCGGTCGTGGCGCATGGGCGGGCCCGCTGGCGATCGGCGCCGCCGTGCTTCCCCAGGGACGACGGGTGAACGGCGTGCGTGATTCGAAGATGCTCACCGAGCGCGAACGTGAGGCGCTGTTCGACCGGGTCTCGTCGTGGTGTCGTGGATGGGCGATCGGGTACGTGAGCCACGAGGAATGTGACGTGATCGGGATGTCGTCGGCGCAGACCCTCGCCGCCGTTCGCGCCCTCGACGGACTCCGCTCGCAAGGGCTCGAGCCCGACCGGGTCCTCATCGACGGGAATTGGGACTTCCTCGGCGCAAACGTGAAGCCCGGAACCACGATGCGACTCATCAAGGGGGACGCGACCTGCCTGTCGATCTCCGCAGCGAGCGTGTTGGCAAAAGTGAGCCGTGATCGGCTCATGCGCGACGATGACGCGTCGTTTCCGGCCTTCAACTTCGCCGAGAACAAGGGCTATCCGTGCCCGAAGCACAAGGCGGCGCTCCAGGCCTACGGGCCGACGTCGATCCACCGGCGTTCGTGGGCGTTCATGGACAACCTTCCATGGCCCCTTGAACGCCTCGTGCCGGCGCATCTGATGCCCGCCGACGACGGGCAGGACCCGCTCTTCTGAGCGCGTGGCTATATAGCCAAATTATCCAAGGTGTGGAGTGGTGTGTCTATATTGACACGTCACTCCCTTTCTTCTAAATTGTGTCTTTATGATCACAGAGCGAAGCATCGTTCTTCGAGCAGCGTCGGATCTCGGATTTGCGTTGTCAGAGATTCGGGGCGACCGCGATCGAACGCAGGCGCAGGTCGCGGAATCCGTCAGCATGGATCGCACCCAGCTGGCCCACCTGGAGGCGGGGCGAACGGGCCGCTTCCTGGAAAACGTCTTGGTGCTTCTCGCCGAGTTGGGTGCGGAGGTCACGATCCGATGGTCGATTTCGGATCCGGACGTCGAGGAGACCACCGCGGTCACCGCCGCTCTGCCGGCCCCACCCACGAGGGCGAGTCGCGTGCCGGTTCGTGGGAATCGGATGGTGCCTCCGTCGATCGATGACTCCGCGACCACCCGGGTCGAGCCCTCGATCCGGGTTGGGGAACAGGTCCGTCGGCAGCAGGAGGCGATGGAGCGCGCGCTGGCCCCGATGCGGAGACAAGCGGAGGTGATGGAACGTGCGCTGGCCTCGGCACGAGGGCAAGGGGACGCGCTGGCGTCCGCCGGCGATCCGTTCCGCGCGCGACAGGAGGCAACGTCGAGAGCAGGACAACCGACGCAACCCGAAGTTGATGAGGACAGCGACAAGTCGGTCGAACGAACCGACTCAGCTTCGTGAAGCGAATCCTCGAGGTACGCCACGGTGTCGAGCGAGTCGGCGTGCTCAACTTCACCACGACGGGGGACGTGTCGCTCCGCTACACAAAAGCCTTCTTGGGCCAACGCGAGGCTGGACGCCCCGGACTCTCCTGTTCGCTGCCAGTGTCGAACGCTGCGCTCTCGGCAACCTCTTGGTGTCGCGGACTGCTCCCGGAGGGCGAGGCCCTCCGGCTGATTGCCGCCGATCTGCGAGTTTCTGTGTTCGACACCTATGCGCTGCTCGTGCGACACGGTCGCGATGTGGCTGGTGCGTTCGAGATCGTCGACCCAGACGGAGGGTCTGTTCGCGAAGCGGGTTTGGCCCCCTACTCATCAGCGTCGCTGATCGAACACGTCGCTGAGGTTGCCACCGGCGAACACCCTCTC
>JANPDB010000864.1:0-1500 GCA_031431255.1 Acidimicrobiia bacterium
CGCCCGACACGTCGGCCTACCCGGGCCCCGAGGTCGAGCCATCGCCCCTTCGACCGGCGCACCGGAGGGCGCTACAGGCCCTTGACGATTTCGGCCATAAGTTCGCCGGCTTCGGTCGGGTTCAACCCGACGCGCACGCCGGCGGCAGCCAGCGCGTCCATCTTGCCCTGCGCAGTTCCCTTTCCGCCCGACACGATGGCACCAGCGTGCCCCATCTTCTTGCCTGCTGGGGCGGTCACGCCAGCAATGTATGCAGACATAGGTTTCGTGACGTTCGCCTTGATGAAGTCGGCCGCTTCTTCTTCGGCTGTGCCGCCGATCTCGCCGATCATGATGATCGCCTTTGTCTCGGGGTCGTTCTGGAACTGCTCGAGCACGTCGACGAAGGATGTGCCGGGGACGGGGTCGCCGCCGATGCCGACGCAGGTCGACACACCGATGCCGAGCTGCTTGAGCTCATAGAGCGCTTGGTAGGTGAGCGTGCCCGACCGCGACACGATACCAACGGCGGGCTTGCCGGGCTGCGGGGGTAGTGCGATCTCGCCGGCCGTGATGCCGATGTTGCAGCGTCCTGGGCTGATGATGCCGGGACAGTTCGGCCCGAGCAAGCGAGTGTTGGGGTACTGCTGCTGCAAGATGTTGAACGTCTTGGCCTCATCTTGGGCAGGAATGCCTTCGGTGATGCACACGATGAACCCGATACCCGCGGCCGCCGCTTCGAGGATCGCGGCGGAAGCCGCTTTTGGTGGCACGGCGATGAACGACGCCGTCGCCCCCGTTGCGCCAACGGCTTCCGCGACGCTGTTGAACACCGGAATGCCCTCAACATCGGTGCCGCCCTTGCCTGGCGTCACGCCGCCCACGATCTGGGTGCCGTAGGCCTTGTTGCGCAGACCGTGGTACTTGCCCTGCCCACCGGTGAGGCCCTGGACGATGACCTTGGTGTTCTCGTTTACGAAGATTGCCATGATGTATGCGCGCTTTCTACTTGTTCGCCAGAGCGACGGCAGCGCGAGCTGCCTCGAGCATCGTGGGCTTGGACATAAGTTTTTCTTCGGAGATGCCGGCGGCGGCGAGAATGGCTCGACCTTCCTCGGCGTTGGTTCCGTCGAGTCGGATCACGATTGGTGCGGTGAGCGCCACTCGTCCCATCGCTTCGACGATGCCCTTCGCGACCTCCTCGCCACGCGTGATGCCGCCGAAGATGTTGATGAAGATCGACTTCACATTAGGGTCGGTGTTGATCACTTCGAGCGCACCGGCCATCACGTCGGCATTGGCACCACCGCCGATGTCGAGGAAGTTCGCGGCGGACCCACCCACCTGGTTCACGACGTCGAGTGTGCTCATGGCCAGACCAGCGCCGTTGGCAATGATCCCGACCGTGCCTTCGAGGCCGATGTACTGCAGGCCCTTCTCGTGGGCGAGCGTCTCGCGTGAGTCACGCAGAACCGTGGCTTCGTATTCAGCCCAGTCGTGTCGGTACATCGCGTTTTCGTC
>JANPDB010000865.1:0-2767 GCA_031431255.1 Acidimicrobiia bacterium
ACGAGCAAGCAGTGGCTGGAGTACCCGCAGGCTGCGGAACTGCACTTCCGCGAGCTGTTGGCGATCCTCGACGAAGAAGGTTCGGACTACGCCGACTGAGTCCGGCCGTTCTCCGAGAGCGCTCAGGTCGGCGGCCGCATCCGCTCTCGGGGCAGCCGGATCGGCAGTTCCGCGCGGATCAGGTCGTCGAGCTCTTCGGGGATGTGGCGTGGGAAGTAGGTCGCCAGTACGTCCTGCACCTTTGCGATCGCGCTGTCGATGATCTTCGGCCGACCGACCTCGTTCCACTCCTTGGGACTGAGGCGGTCTCCGATGGCCGGGTAGATGTACTCGGTCTGCATCAGGTCGAGGGTTTGCTTCGCACCCAGGTAATGCCCAGGGCCACCGATCACTGCCGCGCGGATGACGTCGAGCGACAGCGTGTCCTCGCTGACTTCGATGCCCTTGATCGTGCGCTGAGCGGCACCGATGATGTCGTTGTCGAGCACCACCCCTTCCAGCGAGAAGCCGAGCAGGCTGCCGTGCATGCCAGCCGACTCGTAGATCAGGTTGGCGCCGGCGTTGCCGACGAGGGCGTGGTTGTAGCCCTTCTCGGCACCAGCCTGAGCGTCGGGCATTTTCGCGTCGCTGATGCCACTGGAGGTGCCGCCGGTGAGGTCGTAGAAGTGGGCCATCTGCGCACACGCCGAGGAGAGCAATGCCTGCTCCGGACTGCCACCGGACATCGCGCCGCTGCGTAGGTCGCTGACGAACGGCCAGAGGCCGAAGATGGCCGGGTGGCCCGGTTTGATCGCGTTGACGTATGTGAGACCGGCAAGCACCTCCGCTACCTCTTGCACGAGTGCACCGGCGAGCGCAGCGGGAGCCGTTGCGCCGGCTTGCCCGGCCGACAGCAGCAGCACCGGCATGCCGCCGTGGACGGCTACCTCGAGGCAGCCGCAGGCGTCGGCCGCGAACTTGAGCGGCGGCACCACGAAACAGTTCGACTGGCTGACGAACGGTCGCTCGCGCCACTTGTCCTCGCCGCCGGCGATGTGGTGCAGCATCTTCAACGATGCCTTCAGGTGGTCGGGGTGCACCCATGATGTGCCGACGTGCTTGGTGGTGCCGGCCACGCTGAGGTAGCAGGTGTTGACGTCCATCTCGAACGGGTCCGGCAGATCACGGGGCACGACGGTTCGCTGGTAGAAGTGGATGTGCTCCATCGTGTCCACCAGGCGGGCGATGTCGAACGCGTCCTGTGAGGTGCTCTCGCGGTACTCGCCGGTGATGGCATCGACGATGTACACGGCGGCCCCAGCTGTGCCGAAGTAGACCCGCTTGCCCGACGGCTCCATGTCGTACTGCGGGTCCTGCGCGTACAGCGGGAAGTTGCGGGCCGCGATGGCCAGCGTGTCCTCAATGAGGGCGCGAGGGAACAGCAATCGGCCCTCGGCGCTGAGGGTGCAGCCCTTGGGCAGCAGGTAGTCAAGGCAGGAAGGGATGGCGTCGGCCAAGCCGATGTTCTCCAGTACGTTGAGCGCGGCCTCGTGCACCTTCAGCACCTCGGCATCGGTCAGCACCTTGTAGCGCCCCGACACCATGCCCGGGTTCACCGGCCGCACGTCTTTGGCCAGCGGCGCCGAACGTAGTGCCACGCGTGCGGAACGACCACCTCGGCGCCCCGACTTCTCCTGAACATCGCTCATGTCGCTCTTCCCCTCGCCGAACTGTCCATCGCAGTGTGGCGAGGTCCCACCGTGTCCACAAGCGATTCTCCTTCATGGATTCATGAGCTGTGCTCATGTATCGTGCGAGCATGCCCGACCTGCCCCCGCTCGCCTCGCTGCGGGCGTTCGAGAGCGCCGCTCGCCATCTCAGCTTCCGGGCAGCGGCCGACGAACTGTCCGTCACCCAGTCCGCCATCAGCCACCAGGTGGCGGAGCTCGAACGTCGGCTGGGGGTGAGGTTGTTTCACCGCCACAGTCGCCGAGTGGCGCTCACCGTGGCCGGGGAGCAGTACCACCCCTACCTGCGCGAGGCGTTCGACCGCATCGCTCAGGGCACCGCGCTCGTGCGGGCAGCCGGCGCGCCGTCTCGTGACCTCGATGTGCAGGTGTACGTCACGGTGGCGGTCCGCTGGCTGATCCCCAGGCTGTACTCGTTCACCATCGCTCACCCCGAGGTACGTGTGCGGTTCAACACCAGCCACCTCGACTGGGAGTTCGACGAGACCGCCGGCGACGTGGCCATCGTGTGCACTGCGCGGCCCGATCGCCCGGGCCTGCACGTGACCCACCTGTTCGACGCACAACTGACTCCCGTGTGCAGCCCTGCGCTCGTGCATGGCGGCATCGGTATGCGCCAACCGGCGGACCTGGTGAACCACTCGCTGCTGCAGCTGTACACCGCGGCCGACGAGTGGCCGGTGTGGTTGCAGGCTGCCGGCGTTCCGGTGGACGTCGGCCAGAGCGGCCCCGGCTTCGACAGCTACCTCCTCGCGCTGGAGGCGGCGATCGACGGCCAAGGCGTTGCGATCGTGCCGCGCTTCCTCGCCGCCGCTGACCTGCGCGGCGGTCGGCTGGTCGCCCCTTTCGCGCTGCAGGTGCCCCAGCCGCGGCGGTGGTACCTGGTGTGCAGAAACGACCGCCACAACGACCGCAGAGTCAGCGCGTTCCGAGACTGGCTGCAGGCCGAAGTAGCCACCGACCCCGACCTCCCCGTCTTTCCGACCGGCGGTCTCGGGCTCTTCAGTAGTGGGGTGGGGTGATCACCCACAGGACCTTCA
>JANPDB010000866.1:0-2340 GCA_031431255.1 Acidimicrobiia bacterium
GCGGGCCAGCGGAGCTCCGATGCAGGTGTGCGGTCCGTTGCCGAAGGAGATGTGCGGATTGGGCGAGCGGGTGATGTCGAACCGGAACGGGTCGGTGAACACCGCTTCGTCGCGGTTCGCCGACGGGTAAAGGAGGATGACGCGATCACCGCGCCCGATCATCTGTCCGCTGAGCTCGGTCGGTTCGACGCATCGGCGGAAGAAGTTGTTGAGGGGAGTGACCCAGCGGATGACTTCCTCGACGGCGCTGTCGACGAGAGCAGGGTTTCCCTGCAATCGCTCCCACTGGTCGGGATGATCGACGAAGGTCCGCAGGCCGTGGGCGATCGTCGTCCGCGTGGTCTCCGAACCCCCGGAGACGAACAGCCCGGCCTCGTGGAAGATGCTGTCGAACGGCATCGGTTCCCCGCCGAGCTCGGCGTGCGCCCACACCGTGAGGAGGTCGTCACCGGGAGCGGTCCGCTTCGCCGCGACCATTTCCTTCACGCTCGCCCGCAGGCTCAGGTTGGCCATCACAAAGTCCATGAAGATCGTGCCCGACCGTTCGCGCATGTCGGTGCGCATGAGCTGTTCGCTCCACCCCTTGAGGACCGGCCACTGCTCGTCGGGGTAGCCCATGAGCCGACAGGTGAGCAGCGCGGGGAGCCGTCCGGCGAATGCGTCGATGACCTCGAACGTGACCCGTTCGCCGCGGTGCTCACCTGGTTTCCCGAACACCGCGTCGAGCAGGCTGCGGACCGTTGCGCGGAGCTCCACCTCGCGGCGGGCGAGCACGCCAGGGGCGAAGAACCGTTGCACCAGCATGCGCTGGCGCTTGTGGCCCGGATCGTCCTGGGCGATCATGTTCATCTCCGTCGGCGCCGACACCGCTCGATAGGAATGCATGCTCGGGAAGCGCTCGGCCCGCCGTTCGACGAACACCGCATCGCTGTGGCGGGTGATCCCCCACAGTCCGTTGCGCTCATCGCGGTACACCGGCTCATTGGCGCGCATCCACGTCCACACCTCGTGGGGATCTCGCTGGTAGAGCGCCGGATCGAGCAGGTCGACCACGAGTCGTTCGGCGGCTGTGTGGGTCATGGACCTCGACGGTAGGGTTCGCCCGTGCCGTTTCCCAACTCCGCATCCGGTTGTGTGCAGAAGGGAATGCGATGACGGCGCCGCCCCTATCGACCCGATCCCGGGCGTTGGCCGTGGGCATCGGCGTCGGGGCGGGGACCCTCTCCGGTCTCTTCGGGGTCGGCGGTGGGTTTCTCATCGTGCCGGCGCTGACCGGGCTCCTCGGTATGGGGCAGCGCCGCGCCAATGGCACATCGCTCGCTGCGGTCATCCCGATCTCGGCCGCCGCCGCGGTCGGGTACGCGTTCGACGGCTACGTGGATCTGTTCGTGGCCGTGCTGCTTGTCGGTGGCGGCATCGTCGGCGCGGAGATCGGGACCCGGCTCCTGGACCGCCTCCCGATTCGTACGATCCAGTTCTGTTTCGCCGCCCTTCTCGTTGTTGCCGCGCTGCGCTTGGTGTTCGGGCCCGTGAACAAGGACGCGATGCACCTCGGCATCGCAACGGATGTCGGGCTCTTCGCGTTGGGTGTCCTGACGGGAGTTCTGTCGGGGCTCCTCGGCGTCGGTGGTGGTTTCGTGATGGTGCCGGGAATGGTTCTGCTCGCTTCGATCCCGAATTCGCTGGCGAAAGGGACGTCGCTCGTCGCCATCATCCCGACTGCGGTGTTCGCCACCCGGCGCAACCTCCGCAATGGCAATGCCGACGTGAGGTTGGGCCTGCTGATCGGCTGCGTCGGCGGCGCGTGCTCGATCGTTTCGGCCCGGGCCTTCGTCGGTCTCGATCCGCGCCTGTCGAACATCCTTCTCGGCATACTGCTCGTCATCCTTGCGGCGACTGTGGCCCGACAAGCATCCAAGCCTCAGACGGACGCACCAGCGGCGACCGCCCAGGCCCGGGTCGACATCGTGTGAGCGTCGCGAGCGAGGCGAACAGCGAAGTCTCCGTCGTTGCTGGAACGATCCGGGCTGCACTCTCGCGACCTGAGTCCGCCTACGCCGGCAGCAGGCGCGTCGGTACGTCGACGACCTTGGCCCGGAGGAACTCGCCGAGGCTCTTCGCCTGAGCGTCGAGACGAACGCTCGACGCGACTCCTTCGCCGAGGAGTCCCTCGATGATGAAGTTCAGCGCGCGTATGTTCGCGAGCTCGACCCGGCGGATCGGGAGGGACGCGGCCTCCGGCATCAATGACCGGACCCGTTCGACCGTGAGGAAAGCGCGCAGCCACGCGAACGTCTCGTCGTCGCGAGCCCACACCCCCACGTTGGCGTTGCCGCCCTT
>JANPDB010000867.1:0-3499 GCA_031431255.1 Acidimicrobiia bacterium
GGCCGTGAAGAACGCAACGGCCTCCGCGCCTGCGGCGTGCGCCAGCATGGAATGGGTTGAACCGTGGTCCTCGAAGAAGCGGAACACCCTCCGCTGGGCTCGCTCGATGTGACGGAGGACGGGAACCTGTGCGGTGAGCCCTCGGTTGAAGTCGCGATGCGCCTGCTGGTGCGCCCCCTCTTGATGAACGAACGAAAGCGCCCGTGTCCGAAGCCCGTCGTCCAGCTGTGGGAGAGCGGCTCCTGTGCGCACGGCCTTCATCACGAACGGTTCGAGGGCCGGCATCAGCAACGACAGGCCGTTGGCCACCGCAGAGACCTCCGGTTTCGACGGCGTCCAAATCGTCGACCCTTCGGACGAAAGTGACGCTCGGACACGCCTTTGCGGCAACGGGCCGTGCCTACCCGCGTTCACCGAATCCACGTTCAGTTCATCGGCGAACTGACGGGAACGCTTGAGCACGACCCTCCAGTCGACGGCCCGCGACCGGCTGAGCTGGGTGAAATCTCGGCGAACTGAGCCAACTTGCGACGAAGCCGCGGGAGAATGGGTGCCGTGACCACCGCTCAAGCCCCGATGGGGCATCACCAGACCCGCTGGACAGCCCCCGCGGGCTCGTCGACCATCACGCTGCTCCGCCATGGAGCGACGGTTGGGTACGTGCCTGGGGAGCCCTTTCCGCTGGCCGAAGGCCATGGTGATCCGGGGCTTGCCGAAAGCGGGTTCGCCCAGGCCGACGACGCCGGTCGGCGCCTGCTCCGCGAGCACAAAGACGGATCGCCGATCGCCGCCATCTACGTGACGTCGCTCCGCCGGACTGTACAGACCGCCGCACCACTCGTGGCCGCCATCGGACTGGAGCCGATCGTCGAGCGCGACCTGCGTGAGGTCTTCCTCGGCGAGTGGGAAGGTGGTGAGTTCCGCCAACGTGCCGCAGAGGGCCACCCGGCGGTCGCGGCCGCGATGCAGCAGGGCGAGTGGGGTCACGTGCCCGGTGCCGAGACCTCGGCCGAGTTGACGGCACGGTGCATGGGTGCGCTCGAACGAATTGCCGACCGCCACGTCGACGAACGCGTCGTCTGTGTGGTGCACGGCGGCGTGATCGCCGCCGTCGTCGCCGACATCACGGGGGCGAACATGTCGCACTTTCTGGGTGTCGACAACTGTTCCGTCACCAGCGCCGTCCGCACACCGATGGGCTGGCGCATCCGCGCCTACAACGACACCAGCCATCTCGACGGTGGCTGGTAGCCGAGCCCCGGCGTCGGGAATCCTCGGCGATGACCCGATGACCCCGGACGCGCTTCCTGCGCCTGCAGCGTTCGCGGCTCTCGTCCGCGCTCGCCGAACCTCGATGTTCGTTGATATGGATCGGCCCGTTCCCGACTCGGAGATCGCGGACTTGTGCGACGCCGCTCAGTGGGCCCCCAACCACAAGCGAACCTGGCCGTGGCGGTTTGCCGCTTTCAGCGGGGACTCGCGTCTGCGGCTCGGCGAGGCGTTCGTTGCGGACATGGTGGCCAACGAGTTCGGCGACGAGGGCAAGCGGATCAAGACCCTCACGAAGTATGCGCGCACACCAAACGTGCTCGTGGTTGGATGTGCCCCCTCCCCGACGCCGAACCTTGCGGCCGATGATCGCGATGCGGTCGCCGCGGGAATCCAGACGCTCCTCCTGGTGGCGACGGCCCGCGGTCTGGCCTCGTTCTGGTCGACCCCGGCCGTCACCACTGCTGCGACCGTGAACGAACTGTGCCGCTTTCCCGAGGGCACCCGGATTGTCGGTGTGGTCTACCTGGGCTATCCCGCGGATGGCGTATCGGTGCCAACGCCTGCCCGGCCTCCGGTCGCCATCACCTGGAATCGCTGACGGAGAGCGCTGCGCGTCCGATCTCCCTCACGGGTTCTGGAGGAGATGGATCAGGCTTGACGTGTCCCATCGCTTGCCGCCCCTCGCCATGATCTGCTTGTAGAACTGATCGACGAGCGCGGTGAGCGGCACGAGCGAGCCGTTGGCATCGGCCTCGTCGAGCACGATGCCCAGGTCCTTGCGCATCCATTCGACGGCGAAGCCGAATTCGAACTGACCTTTCGCCATCGTCGCCGCTCGGTTCTCCATCTGCCACGACTGGGCGGCGCCCTTGGAGATCGTCGCGATCACCAGATCGGGATCGAGACCAGCGTGCTGGGCAAAGTTGACGGCTTCGGCCAATCCCTGGACCACTCCGGCGATACAGATCTGGTTGACCATTTTGGTGAGCTGTCCGGCACCGGAAGGTCCGATGAGCGTGACCGCCTTTGCGAACGACCGAATCACCGGCTCCACGGTCGCGAACGCCGACGGATCGCCTCCGCACATCACCGTAAGGGCTCCGTTCTCCGCACCGGCCTGGCCACCCGACACCGGTGCGTCGATGAACGACAGGCCCAGCTCGGCGGCGACGGCGTCGAGTTCACGGGCGACCGTCGCCGATGCCGTGGTGTGGTCGACGAACACCGCTCCCGGCTCCATGGTGGCGAACGCGCCATGTTCCCCGACGGTGACCGCACGAAGGTCGTCGTCATTGCCGACGCACGCGAACACGATCTCGCTGCTGCGTGCAGCCTCTCCTGGCGTCGTAGCGCTACGGCCGCCGTTGGCCGCGACCCATGCGGCCGCCTTGCTCGCCGTTCGGTTGTAGACGGTCACGTCGTGCCCGTGGGTGGAGAGGTGACGGGCCATGGGCGAACCCATGACGCCGAGTCCAAGAAAGGCGACGGTTGTCATGATCCGTCCATTCTGACCGTCCTCGCATGCCGTAACTGCCGACGCGAGTGCGATGCAGAGCGAACGGTCCGCAGCGGGAATGCCCGCCGTCGCCTGTATCGTGGCGTTCGTGCTGATCGGTGCCCACGTCCGTGAGAACGAACCGCTCGGCGCCGCCGATGCCACGTCGTCGGCATGCATCCAGCTCTTCTGCGGCGACCCGCAGAGCTGGAAGCCGTGGAAGCCCCGCGCCGACTCGGCCGAACTGAAGGCGAGCGGGATCCCCGTCTACGTTCACGCGCCCTACATCGTGAACCTCGCCTCGGCCGACAACAAGATCCGGATCCCGTCACGCAAGTCGCTTCAGGCCGCGTGCGACTGCGCCGCTGCCGCGGGAGCGAAGGCGGTGGTCGTCCATGGCGGCCACGTACGATCGGACGACGACATCGTGGAAGGTATCGCCCGGTGGAAGAAGGGCCTGGCGACCATCGAGACTGACGTACCGATCTTTCTCGAGAACACCGCCGGGGGAGACCATGCGATGGCGCGCCGCTGGGACACGCTCGCCCGTCTCTGGGATGCCATCGGCGAAGACCCGCGGATCGGCTTCTGCCTCGACACCTGCCACACCTTCGCGTCCGGTGAGGACCTCGCGGCAAGCGTCGAGCGGATCGTGGCCATCACCGGACGCATCGACCTCGTGCACTGCAACGGCTCGCGCGACGCCGAGGGCAGCGGACGTGATCGGCACCA
>JANPDB010000868.1:0-3183 GCA_031431255.1 Acidimicrobiia bacterium
CAGGACCGTACCGGCGATCGCCAGGCCACCCAACTCACTCGTGCCAATGCGGCCGACGATCGCGGTGTCGGCGAGCACATAGATCGGTTCGGCCGAGAGCGTGAGGAACGCCGGACCGGCGAGTCGCAACAGCCGACGATCGTCAGCGTCGAACACGCGACGGGCGAGACGAATCGGCACACCGCGACGCTAGCGACCCCAGCAGCTCCGGAGAGTGTGCACTCAGTCGCCCCCGGAGCGACCGAGCGCGCAACCTCCTCGCCTGCTTGACCGGGTCACACGTGGAGAAGATCGACCGACAGTGCCGCGGCAGCGCACAGCTTGCGCAGGTCTCCCGGGTCGCTCGTCGCGATCTCGTCGCCATCCGTCGCGAGAAGCACGACCGCAGCGTCGACGACGTCGGCAGAACGGGATTTCCCGAGAAGAACGCCCGCTCGACGACCGAGGTCCTCATCGAGGGAGGCGACCTCGATAGCCGCAAGCAACCTCGCCAAGTTCGCTTGACGTGCGCCGTTGCGCCACGCCTGCCCGACGCACCCGCCATGGGTCACCGGAACACGACCCCCGAGTCGCTCCCGCTTCAACAGCGCAGCAAAGGTGCGATCGCCTCGGTCGATCGCAATGAGCGCACCGGAATCGAGGATGAGACTCATGCCGAGCGCCGTCTGGTGCGTTTCACTGCAGGAGGCGCGGACGACCGGACGATGGTGGCGGTCGCGCTGGTCAGCTTGGTTGCCTTGGCGATGTCGGCGTCGGTGATCTCGCCGAACTCCGCTTCGAACGCCGCGAGGAACGCGTCCATGGATGCCAGGCGTCGATCGTGTTCGATCTGTCGGCGGAACGCTTCGTTCACCCACGAACTCACGCTCGGCGCGGCTCCGCGTTCCACGGCATTCTCCGCCGCGGCCATGAGTTCGGCGTCGATGGATGCAGAGAGCCGTCGCTTTGTCGTCATATGTCCATGCTACAGAATGCATACGATCGTGGCACTGCTCCCGTGCGAGCGAACACCGGTCTGTACAGTGCTCGGGTGAAGTACGGCGAAGGACATGGGGCGAATCGTGCACGCCGGGCGACCGTGCTTTCGGTGTCGATCACCTACCTGGCCTTCGCCGTCCCGACCTCCATGCTCGGGGTCTTGTGGCCGGACGTGCGGGAGCGGTTCGGTCAATCGCTCGGGAAACTGGGCCTCGTGACGCTGGCATACGGCATCGGTCGCCTGTCGACGGCGACCATCGGCCGCCGCGCGATCCGGCGGATGGGCATGGGTCCAGCGTTCAGCGCCGGGCTCGTCACGTTCGCCTTCACCTGCGCGTTCATGGCGCTGTCCACCTCGTGGGTGACGTTTCTTGCGGCTGTCGCGGCGCTCGGTGCGGCGGCCGGATCGCTGGACTCCATCGGCGCCACCTTCATCGCCGGACGAGCAAGCGTTGGTGACGCCGGCCTCATCCACGGCTCGTACGGTATCGGTGCAACGATCGGACCGGTCATCGTCGCGTCGCTTCAGAACTGGCGTCTCTCCGCTGCTGCCGGGGCCGTTGCGGCGGGAGGCGCCTTGATTGCTGCTGCCTCAGCCAGGGGCCACTGGATGTTGTCGACGACCGTTGAGCCCAACAAAGCGGCGCCGACTGCACGCGTGCCGCGATTCGCCGTCACGGTGTCGATGCTGACGCTCGGCGCGTTCGTGGCGATCGAGGTCATGACGGGGGTCTGGGCCTTCACCTATCTGACCGAAGGACGCGGGGTGGGCGATCGGGCGGCAGCGATCGGGGTCGCAGGGTTCTGGGCCGGGGCGACCCTCGGTCGGCTCACCATGTCTCATCCTGCCGTGGCACGGCTCATCAATCGAGTCGGCCTCGCCGGCGTGGCGAGCGCGTGCGCCGCCTTGCTCCTTGGACTCGTGGTTGCTCCGCGCGGGGTGGGGCTCGGATGCCTCGTGCTTGCCGGAGTGGCGCTCGCTCCGATAGTTCCGTCGATGTTCGCCACCACATCGGACCGGGTCGGAGCATCGTTGGTCACTCGGGTATCAGGCTGGCAGTTGATCGCGACCAATCTCGGAGCGATCACCGTGCCCGCATTCGTCGGCGAACTGGTCGATTCGCGAGGGCCGGACATCATTCCGATGGTCGCGATCGCCATCGTCGTGGCGGTCGGGATTCCCCTGCTGCTCGTGACGAAGCGCCTTCCGAATCGCGCCGACGCATGACCGGGTGCACCGACACCTGAGCTGGCTACGCGAAGTCCTACACTCAGCAGATGATCGACGCATCCTTCACGACCGTCCGCAACGGCGACACCTCCGTGCGCGTCGCGACGGCTGGTGCGGGCCCACTGATCCTGTGCATCCACGGCTGGCCGGAACTGTGGATCTCATGGCGCCACCAGATGGAGCACTTCTCAAAGCTCGGCTACACCGTTGCCGCGATGGACGTTCGCGGCTACGGCGGCAGCTCGAAGCCGAAGGAGATCTCCGGCTACACACTCACCGAACTCTGTGCCGACACAGCAGCCGTCATCGACGCGCTCGGCGGCGGAAGCGCCATCGTGTTCGGCCACGACTGGGGTGCACCGATCGCCTGGAACACCGCCCGGCTGTACCCCGAGAGGGTTCGAGCTGTGGCCGGGTTGAGTGTGCCCTACACGCCGGTCGGCCCGGCGTCGTCGCTGGAGATGTGGGAGCAGCTCTACGCCGATCGCTTCTTCTACCAGAACTACTTCCAGGAACCTGGCGTCGCCGAGGCCGAGTTCGGTGTCGACACGGCGAAGAGCCTGCGGATGATCTATCACTCGATCAGCGGCGAAGGCGCCGGGCTCTTCCTGCAGCACAAGCCGGCGGACGCGGAGTTCCTCGACGGCCTCGTCGATCCCGATCCGTTCCCGGCGTGGATGAGCGCCGAAGAGTTGGGGATGTACACCGGGGCGATCGAGGCTGGAGGATGGCACGGTCCGCTCAATCGCTACCGAGCGCAAACACTCGACTCCGCCGAACTCGGGTCGCGTCCTGATCCCGTTCTCACGCAACCGGCTACCTTCATCGCCGGCGAGCTCGACGCCGTTCGCAACTTCGTTCCCGGCATCGACATCTTCTCGTTCGCACCCGGGGCGTGCGCCGACTTCCGCGGTTCCACCATCGTCCCGGGCGTCGGACACTGGGTACAGCAGGAAGCGCCGGAGGAGGTCAAC
>JANPDB010000869.1:0-5740 GCA_031431255.1 Acidimicrobiia bacterium
ACTCGGCGGCGTCGATCGTGTCTGGGCCGTCGGAGACGTCACTGGGATCGCGCCGTATACCCACGGGGCGAATGCTCAGGCATCGGTTGTTGTCGAAAACATCACGGGAGGTACGCGGTCGGTTCGCGCCGCCGTGATGCCACGGTGCGTGTACACCCATCCTCCCGTCGCGGCCGTCGGACCCACCTCATCGGAAGCAGCCGAACACTTCGAGCTTGCGGTCGTCCGGGTGTCGTACGGAGACATCGCTCGGCCGACGACCGACGAGCTGGGCGAAGGACTGCTCACCGTGTTCGCCGATCGCGCCACCGGGGCGATCGTTGGGGCCAGCGGCATTGGACCGTCGATGGACGAAATCATCAGCCTGATCACGCTCGCCATTGAAACAACGTGGTCGGCGAGCAGGCTTCAGCATGTCGTCCAGCCGTTCCCGACGATCTCGCAGCTCGTCGGTCATGCGTTCGAGAAACTCGCCCAGGAACTCGGTGAACTACGGGCGACCGATTAGCCGTCACCAAAGCAACCAGGACCGATCCGAAGACCGGTCCTGCGAGCGTTTGCTACCGAATGGCAGCCCCAACGGGATTCGAACCCGTGCCTCCACCTTGAGAGAGTCGCCTGGACCGTTCGGTTGAGTGAATCCCGTGCACGCGACGTCCTCGGCGCAATCGGCTTCTCCGCCCCAATACAAAGCTCACTAATACAAACTGGGGTTAGTATTGACCAATGGAACGTCCAAGCGACCTCTTTGATCGCGAACGCGAGTGGCAGGATCTCGTCGACTTCGCGACCTCGCCGGGCCGCGGAATCCGGCTCGGTCTCGTTCGAGGACGTCGTCGCCAAGGAAAATCGTTCCTGCTCCGTCGCCTCGTGAAGGCTGCTGGCGGGTTCTACTACCAAGCCGTTGAAGAAGACCGAGCCCAGGCACTCGACAGCCTCGGACGCGCGCTCGGTGAACACCTCGACATCCCCGGCGGACGGCTCGCATTCACGTCGTGGGATGACGCCATACGAGCGCTCGCTGACCTCGGGTCCAAGTCCCCGGCCCTGATCGTGCTCGACGAGTTCCCCTACCTCCTCCAGCACTCGCCCGAGCTCCCGTCCGTCCTCCAACGCATCATCGACGCGTCCCGCGACAACAAAGGAGCACTGCGACTCATCGTGTGCGGATCGGCGTTGTCCACCATGGCCACGCTCCTTACCGGCACTCAGGCACTACGAGGGCGAGCAACGCTCGACCTCGTCATCGAGGCATTCGACTACCGAACTGCGGCGTCCTATTGGGGCATCAGTGACCACGAAACCGCGTTCACCGTTCATGCCATTCTCGGCGGGACCCCGGGCTACCGCGACCTTCTTCCAACTGCGCCACCGAAGCGACCCCGAGACATTGCGAAGTGGCTCGAAGCCGGACCGCTCAATCCATCGAGTGCACTCTTCCGCGAAGACGACTACCTCCTCACCGAAGAACGAGTCCTGACCGACCGGGCCCTCTACCACTCTGTCCTGACAGAAATCGCCAACGGTCGCCGCACCCAAAGCGAAATCGCCGCAGGCCTCGGCCGTGACCAACGAGCCGTCCAATTCCCGATCAAAGCACTCGAAGACACCGGCTTCGTGACCAGAACCGACGACGCGCTCCGCGACCGAAGACCCACCTACGCGCTCGCCGATCCAATCATCCGGTTCCACCACATCATCACCCGACGCCTACTCGCCCGTTTCGAAGACCGAGACACCGCCGCCGCGTGGACCGACGCCAACACGGCGTTTCGAACTCACATCCTCGGCCCACACTTCGAACACCTCGCCCGAGAATTCACCCGCCGCCACGCCTCACCAACCACACTCGGCGGACGACCCACCACCGTCGCAACGACCGTGCTCAACGACACTGCCAGCCGAACACAACACGAAATCGACATCGTCGCCACCGGCCGCAAACCCAACGGATCCACAACGGTCCTCGCCATCGGCGAAGCGAAATACACCACCTCGAAACGAACCCTCGCCGACCTCCACCGCCTCGAACACATCCGCTCGCTCCTCACGCCCAAGCACCCGACCGGCGCAACAGCACGACTCCTACTCTTCGCCGGCCACGGATTCGAGCAACGCCTCACCAACGAAGCCGACCAACGCAACGACATCGAACTCATCGACCTCGAACGCCTCTATACAGGAACCTGACAAGCCAAGACTCGCCGCCGTCCGGCGGCCAAGACCCCAACAGCCACCGAAGGCCCGGGCCTGCCCAAGCGCTGGTCGCTGCCCCCGACCGACGCTCTCGACGCCCCCGTACTCATCGATTTGACTCTATATCGAGTTAAGCCTATAGTTGCAGTCGTGGCTTGGGAGGTCAACACAACCGATGTGTTCGCCGAGTGGTACTCGACGCTGACCGAGCCTGAGCAGGACGAGATCATTGCGATCGTCGAGTTGCTCGCTGAGCACGGCCCCGAACTCGATCGGCCCTACGCGGATCGCATCAAGGGTTCAACGATCCACAACATGAAGGAACTGCGACCGCGAGGCATCGCGAAACACTTCCGAGTGCTGTTCGTATTCGATCCCCGAAGTGAAGCGATCCTGCTCGTGGGCGGGGAGAAGAGCGGTCAGTGGTCAGCGTGGTACGTCACCGCGATCCCGCTCGCCGAGCAGCTCTTTACGCCGACTACCTCAACGCCCTTCGCACTGAGGGTCTCGTCGACCCGACCGATTAGACGAAAGGAATCATCATGGGACACCGAAAATTCAACAACGTCGTTGGTGACATCGACGCCGAGCGGCGCGTCCGCATCGACACCATCAAAGAAGCGGCCCGAGCTGACGCGGTCGCGTTCAACCTCGCCGAGCTCCGACGACACCGACAACTCACCCAAGTCGAACTCGCGGAACGTCTCGAGCGGGCCCAGGCATCGATCTCCGCAATGGAAACCGCCGACGACAACCTGCTCTCAACCGTGCGCTCAGTAGTGGAAAGCATGGGCGGACGACTCGAACTCGTCGCAGTGTTCGACGACGAACGCATCGCCATCGCAACCCGGTAACAACCTGCACCCGATAAGACGAATTCGCCGAGATGGCGACGCCATTAGGCCAAGACTCCAACAACCTCGACACCCAGCGTCCGGCAGTGCCGAGATCGCATCAACGACAACATCGGCACGCATATCGTCCGCGTAGCCAGCCAACGATCCGACGAGACCCCCCACCGGGCTTCCACTCCCAACTCGGGAAACCCACTTGACAGATTTACCGTGTCAGTAGATGCTTAGTGTCAGGTACGTGTGATGGAGATCTCGACAGCAGAAGCAGCGCGGATACTCAACGTGACCAGCGACGAGGTCCGCCGTCTACTGCGCGCCGGATCGATCATCGGTCGCCAACTCAGTGGCGTATGGCTCGTCGACGCCGATGACATCCATCGCCGGCGCTTGCTCGACGCCTCGCCCGGCCGGGTATGGACACCGAGTGTTGCCTTGTCCGCCGTCCTACTGCTCGCTGGCCGAACCGACACCGGGCTTTCCGACTCCGAGACTTCACGCCTTCGACGTGCCCTTCGCGAAGGCACCTCCGCCGATGTGATCCGACGCTCGCGACAACTCGTCACCGTTGAACGATGGAGGGTCCCCGCCGCAGGTACGCGGTGGCTGCTATCCGAACGAGGCGTGTTTACCACCGGCGAGTCCGCTATCCACCGCATCAGCGACGACCTCATCGACACACCAACCACCCCGAAAACCAACCCCGTCGTCCACGTCGGGCTCGGTACGACGGACGAGACCCGAATACGGGCCGGGGCTCGGGCCCGGAACGCGACCGTTTCCGCAAACGTCATCGCCCACCTCGTACCCGCCCCGCACTCCGACGCCCTCGCCGACGAGAACGTGCAAGCGGTTCTCACGGCACTCGTCCTCGCCACGAATCCCGACGCTCGGTTACGTCACGCCGCGGAGACGTACCTACACGACCGCCTCGACCCACTCCGCCATCGGACGCGACTCTGATGGAAACGTTCGGCAACGTCGAGCTCCCCGTCATGACCGGAGAACAGGCGCAGCTGTGGGAGCTGATCTTGTCGTTGGCAGATCGTCTTGCCCCGTCGCAGTGGTCGCTCATAGGCGGGCAAATGGTCTCGCTGTACGCGATTCATGCCGACGTCGAATGGCCGCGCGTGACCCGCGACGTCGACATGCTCGCCAACATGGAAGTGCTCCACAGCAACTTGGCCGCGTGCACAACCGCTCTCGAAGAACTCGGCCTGCGTGCCCAACCCGACAGCAGCGGCGCCGCCTATCGCTTCAGCAACAACGCCACAGCAAATCGGAGTGCGCTGATCGTCGACCTGCTCGCCCCCGACCACCGCAAGCCCAACACGAGACTTCGAACAAGCGGCGGCCCAACCATCGAGATCGCAGGAGGAACCCAAGCACTACAACGAACCGGGACATTCAACGTTCGAACAGCCGACGGACAACAAGCCCAAGTTCCGGTTCCGAACCTCCTCGGAGCAATCGTCCTCAAAGCAGCAGCATGGGCCGCTGACACCCGCGACCGTCAACGACACGCCCAAGACGTCGCCCTACTCACCAGCCTGATCGACGACCCCGCCGCCCTCGTTCTCTCGTTCGCCGGCAGTGACCGCAAACGGCTGTTCAAACTTCGCGAAATACTCGACGAACGAACCGCCCAAGAATGGCTGCTCTTGGGGCCCGAACGCAGCGAACTCGGCCAGGCCAACTGGACCGAACTCACAAGCAACTCACGCCCACGCAGCCGCTGAGTTGCCAACCAGATTCTCATCGACGGAGCTCTACACCTCGTGGGGGGGTTGGTTGGGCGGCGTTGATTCGTCGTGCCCTGCCGCCGGGGTTGGCGAGGGCACCGTGATCACACCTGTAAACCAGGAACCGGACCTGCCACAAAAGTGTCAACGACGAACCGGAATCACACTGTCAAGCATGAACCGGCACAGCACAACGCCAGTGCTGTACGAACGCTGTACAGGGAAGCCGGAAATCAAAAAGCCGGTCCGAAGACCGGCTCTGACCCGCTGCCCTGTTGATGCCGTGGCAGCCCCAACGGGATTCGAACCCGTGCCTCCACCTTGAGAGAGTCCCCAGGACCGTCCGGCTGGTATCGGATTGTGTGAACTGGCAGCCCAGAGCCGAACTGCCGGTACGGACAGTACCAATCAGAGCGTCTGGTTCGGGCAGTTCGCTGTACAAATGCTGTACGCCACGCTCGCTGGGCCGTTTGGAGTGATGGCAAAACTCGAGGCGAGGCTGGTCGAATCGACGAGCGTGGCGAGGTGGGCTATCGAAGCCCAAACACCGGGTTGGGACGCCGATGTCAGGCGAGGACGGCACGCAGGGATGCGAGTTTCGAGGCGTTCGCCCGATACCAGACCCACACGCCGCGCTTGTCTCGGTGCACCAGCCCGGCGTCGGTGAGGATCTTGAGATGGTGACTGACGGTCGGTTGCGATTTGCCGAGCGGCGCGACCAAGTCGCATACGCACGCCTCACCTGCGTCGGCGTTGGCGATCAGGCTGAGCAACCGCAGGCGGGCTGGATCGGCGAGGGCGGCGAAGGCGAGCGCGAGTCCTGCCGCGTCTTGTTCGGCGAGCACGTCTCGGGAGATCGGCGCGCAACAAGCATTGTCCGAGATGACCACGATCGGGTCGCGTTGACGGGTCACAGAAGTTCTCCTTCCCAAGACATTGACATCCATCGAT
>JANPDB010000870.1:0-7146 GCA_031431255.1 Acidimicrobiia bacterium
CTCCGTGACGAGCTCGGGTTCAGCGAGCATGGTGCCGCCCGACCGCTCCAAGCTGCGCTCGCGTCAGCGGGTGCCTTCGCGTGCGGGGCACTCCCTCCTGTCCTCATCGCGGTTGCCGCCCCGCGGAGCGTGGCGCTGGCGCTGGTCGTCGTGATCACGGTTGTCGCCCTTGCCGTTCTCGGGATCGTCGGCGCCCGCCTCGGCGGCGCTCCATGGCCCAAACCGACGCTGCGGGTGCTCACCGCCGGCGTCGCCGCGATGGCGGTCACCGCGCTTGTCGGACGGATCGTGGGCACGGCCATCTGAGGCCCGGTCGTCGGGCGCGACGCCGGCACCGGGCGTCAAGGCCGACCAGGGCTACGCCGGCGATTGAGTCGACGCAACTGTCCGAACCGAAGGCATCCAGATGTCCGCGAGCAACTCGAATGACCTCACCCGGTCTTCGTGTCGATGCGTCGCCGTGGTGACCATGAGTTCATCGACGCCGTAGCGCTCGACCAGGTCGGTCAACTGCGAGCGCACCTCGGTGGGGGTGCCAAGCACTGCGCTGCCCAGTCGGCTGTCGAGGAATGCCCGTTCTTCGGAGGTCAGCGTCGCGGCGTCGGCCTCCTCCGGCGTCGGCATCGGGCCCGGCCGACCTTGGCGGAGCCGAAGGAAGCCGAGCGCGCTCGCGCCAGCGAGGAAACGGGCCTCTTCGAAGGAGGGCGCGCAGAGCACCTGCACCCCGATCATGGCGTAGGGCGTCTGCCGCCACTCCGAAGCGCGGAAGTTGTCCCGGTACAGCTCCAGCGCCTGCACCGTGCCGCCCATCCCGAAATGGTGGGCGAAGGAGAACGGCCACCCGAGCTGTCCTGCCACCTGGGCGCCCCAGTCGCTGCTGCCAAGCATCCAGAGGCTCGGCATGTTCCCCGCCCCAGGAACCGCTGATATGCGCGCGTAGGGGTGGCTCGGTTCGAAGGAACCCCGAAAGAACCCGATGAGGTCTCCCAGTCGGGCGATGAAGTCCTCCGACTCCTGCAGGCGGCCGCCCCGCAGGGCTCGTGCGGTGAGACCGTCGGTGCCGGGAGCACGACCGAGGCCGAGGTCGATCCGGCCGGGGTGAATCGCCTCGAGCATGCCGAACTGCTCGGCGATGGCGAGAGGCGCGTGGTTGGGGAGCATGACGCCCCCTGAGCCCAGGCGAATGGTCGTCGTGGCCATGGCCAGATGGGCGAGAAGCACTGCGGGGGAGGACGAGGCCACCCCGGGCATCCCGTGGTGCTCGGCGACCCAGTGCCGGTGGTACCCCAATGCCTCGAGTCGTCGGGAGAGATCGATGGAGTTCCGCAATGCGTCGCCGACACTTGAGCCCGACGCAACGGGAGCGAGGTCGAGCACCGAGAGATGGGGGAGAGGGTCAGCACCAGGGAACGGAGTCACGCTTCCAGCCTGTCACCTTCCCGGCACGTTTTGGCATTCGTCGACATCGCGGAGACCGGGCAGATCAGCCGGCGGGAGAGGCCGGCGTGGTCTGGTCGAGTGGAGCCATGTAGAACCACACGGCGAACGATGCGCCGGCTTCCTTCATGGACTCGCGGGCACGCATCAGGAGCTTGCCGCCCTCGGTGCGCTCCAGGAACCAGCGCTCGAGGGCCCATCCAGTCCCTACGGGATCGACGGTCGACCCCGGTAGGGAAACCGCGGCCTCGCAGTAATACGTGCGCAGATCAATTGAGAGCTGAGCCGGATCGGCGGGCAGACCAGCCTCCTTCCACGGCGTACCCGAGGCGATCCGATCGAGTGCCCGAAAGGCTTCAGGCACCTGTTCGAGGGTGAGGACACGTCCGAAGTTCGTGCGTCCGCCGTTGGACGCGGCTGTTCTCTCGTAAGCGCTCCTGATCGCGATGGCCTCGTCGATCGCGGCAAGCTCGGAGGGGTTGAACCGGGGAGGCAGGGCGCACGAGATGTGCTCGCTCCCCTCGTCGACGAGGACCTCCGGGTAGTCGACGAAGACGGGTCCGGTAGTGCGGTCGAGCAATGCCAGGCTCGCCTGCAGCACCCTCGTCTGAAAGGCCGGATCGGAAGGACGACCTAGAGGGCGCCCGAGCGGGAAGTCGCAGAAGAGGGTGCGGGGTGCGAACATGCGCTCTGCCTGCTCTCGGATCGACGCCAGTACGACGGTGGCAAATCCGAGTCCCTCGAAGACGTGGGCGAGCGTACACACGGTACGCGTGCAGAGGGGTCAAACCGGCGTGAGAAGGATCACGTCCACCCCGTCGCGTCGCAACTCCTCGGCGGCTGCTGGTCCGCTGTCGAGCCGAAGTGCCGTCATCGTCTCGTCCTGATTACCCGTGAACGACACATGGCGGGGGGCGACCCGGCTGATGACGCCGGCGTCTGCCAATTCACGCAGACGGTCGATGGGGTAGACGACGTTGTAGTCGTTCGAGAATCCGACCCGGTCGAAGTTCGGGCTCCAGTGGCCCATCCGGATGTCCGTCCGGTCGCCGTCGAGCATCCGATAGCTGGTGTCGCGAGCGGCGAACGAATCCTGGCCGTGGTGGTGCAGGCCGGCCGTGGTCACGATGGCGACCGTGCAGTCGGAAAGCTTCGGTGGCCGAACGAAGAAGTGCTCGGTGAACTCCGGAACCGGGATTGCAGCGACGGCTCGTTTGATGTCGGCATCACTCATGAGGCACAACCTAGGGACGATCGCGTGAGGCGGGCAATACCGCGTGCTGTCGATGTGTGTACGTTGTCCGATGTAGGAGACCACCGAGGACCGAGAACTGAAGGAATCCATGCGAACGAAGCCGACGATTGCCGACCTCCGCGCTGGGCGCGGCACGGTCCAACGCTCGATGATCTTCGTCCTCACCGAGGAGGAGGTAGCCGCGGCTGACGAGGCGGGGATCGACATGCTCTCGATCCATGGCGGCGTGATGTCGAAGGCCCACCGTCGGGCGGCGCCGACCTGCTTCATCATGTCGGGCATCGGCTACGGCACCTACACCGATCCGGATGATGCCGCCCGTCGCGCCTTCGCGCTACTCGAGATGGGTGCCGATGCGATCTACTGCGTTGCTGCACTGTCGACGATTGCCCGCCTCGCTGACGAAGGGATTCCGGTCGTCAGCCACGTTGGTCTGATCCCGTCGAAGGCGACGTGGACCGGTGGGTTCCGCGCCGTCGGGAAGACCGCGGACTCGGCGACCCAGGTGTGGCGTCACGTCCAGAGCCTCGAGTCGGCAGGCGTCTTCGGCACTGAGATCGAGGTCGTTCCGGAAGCGGTGGCAACAGCGATCGCCAAGCGAACGTCGTTGTTCATGATCTCGATGGGAGCGGGGCGCGGTTGTGACGCCCAGTACCTGTTTGCCGAGGACATCGTCGGGTCCAATCTCGGGCACTATCCCCGCCATGCTAAGCGCTACCGCGACTTTGCGGCCGAATACGACCGCCTGCAGCAGGAGCGGATCGCAGCGTTTCGGGAGTACGTCGCCGACGTCGCGTCCGGAGAGTTTCCCGCCCGCGAGCATCTCGTCCCCATCGCCGAACCGGAACTCCAGGGCTTCCTGCGCTCGCTCGACAGCTGAGGCCGCACGTACCTCTCAGACGAGGCCGTAGCTCGTGAGGAGCGTATGGAGTCGGTCGGCGGTGGGGTCGGCGTCGAGGTCGATCACTGCAGCGACCGTGCGATCGGGGCGTACGAACACCGCGTTGTTGCGTCCGAGGACGAACGGCAGCCTCTCGGGCTCGGCGGCGACGACCGTTGCTCGGCACCTGGCGAAGCGTCCATCTGTCAACGTCACGACGTGATCGCGTCGCTCCGGCGACGTGACGAACGAGAACCCATCACCGAGAGCCGTGTCGAGACGTTGACCGTCCGCCAGCACCGGGTTGGCGATCTGACGACCGACCGAGGAGTGGCCCGAGAGGAGTACACCGTCGGTCAGGACAGGAAAGGGCCGGCCGCCTCCGTAGCCCGCTGCGGTGTTGCCGTCACCACCGGTAGCGGCGAGGTGGTCGATGAGCCGACCTGTGTCCACTGCGTGGTGGACAACGCCGGTCGCATGCGGAAGTCGTTCTGCGTGGTAGCTGTCGAGCAGCGAGTCGTTCGCTCGGCCTTCCTTGACGAGCGCCAGCTTCCACGCGAGGTTCACGCCGTCGCGCAACCCGCTGCACAGACCCTGACCGAGGAACGGTGGCATCTGGTGTGCGGAGTCACCGGCGAGGAAGACGTTCCCGACCCGCATCTCCGTCGCAACCGTGGCGTGGAATCGATAGACGGCACTTCGTTCGACGGTGGCATCGTCGGCGGTGATCCAAGGACGGAGGAGCTCGGCCAGGCCCGAGGGCGTGTTGAGCTCCACTCCGCGCTCATCGGGACGCATTTGGAACTCCCATCGATGCCACGGCGGGAACCCGGGCACCAGGGTGACAACACGCCGAGGGTCGCAGACCTGTTGAGTGAAGGGTTTGAGACCGGTGTCGCGGCGCATCCGAACGTCGACGACGATCCACTCCTGGTCGAAGCCGAGGTCGGTGAGCCCGACGCCCAGCCGCTTGCGAGTCGACGACGACGCCCCGTCGGCGCCGACGGCCCAACGGGCCGAACAAGTGCGGAGCGCTCCGCCGAGTCGGTCGTTGCGGACATCGATCTCGACGGTGCCGGTGTCGGTCTGTCGCAGGTCGGCCACCTCGCATCCGAGGTGCAACGTGATGCCGCGTTCGACCAGAGCTTCTCGCAACATGTTCTCGAGTGTCGGCTGGTGGTATGACACAACAGGATGAAAGCCGAGCGGCCACGCGACGTCGACCGGCAGCTCGGCACCGACCAGGCGGTTGCCCGCAGCATCAACGAACTCTGCTCCCAGCATCGGTGACGTGATCGCAGTAAGTCGCTCCGCCAACCCGATGTTCGCCAGCGCCCGCTGCAGCTCGTCATCCATGACCACAGCGCGAGGCAGCGGGTACACGTCGTCGGCCCGCTCGAACACTTCCACCCGGAGCCCGCGCTGATGGCACATCAGCGCTGTCGCCACGCCGACCGGGCCCCCGCCGATGATCGTGACATCGATGGTGTTTGGGTCGGGGCTCATGCCACGCAGACGTTCCGGAGTGAGCCGATACCTTCGAGGGCGCTGTCGATCACGTCCCCCGGCGCGAGGAAGAGCCTTTTCGCCGCGCCGACGCCATCAGGCGTGCCGGTAAAGATCACATCGCCCGGATGGAGCGTAAGGATCGCGGACAGGTAGGCGATGAGTTGCGGGACGCTGAAGATGAGGTTCGCGGTCGAGTCCTCCTGTCGCTGCTCTCCGTTGATCGAACACGTCATAGCGACGTTGTCCGGGTCGACGAAAGAGTCGGTCGACACGATGACCGGCCCTATCGGCCCGTAGGTGTCGCGTGACTTCCCGAGGTCGAAGTGCGGAGGTTTCGCGGCGAACTGCAGCGCCCGGTCGGAGATGTCCTGGCCTCCGGTGAGCCCCGCGACGTAGGACCAAGCGTCGGCCTCGGTGACGTTTCGGCAGGTCCGGCCGATCACCACGACCAGTTCGACCTCATAGTCTCCGAAGGCGGTGTTGAGCACGACGTCGTCGTTCGGTCCGACCAGGCAACTCGGGAACTTCGTGAACGTGAGCGGTGCCGCAGGGAGCTCCATGTTCGACTCCGCGGCGTGGCTCCGGTAGTTGAGCCCGATGGCGAAGCAGTTCTTCGGCGCGGGAACGGCGGCGGAGAACGCAGCGTCGGCGAGCGCACCGCTCGGCTGGTGCGTAGAGAGATCGATGCTGTGGAGTTCGGCTGAGCGGGTGATGGTCGCCATCACGTCGGCACCCAGTGCGCCTCTGGTTATCGACTCGAGGTCGTACCAGTGGGTGGCGTCACAGAGGGCGGCGCGGCCGGCGATGTTCGCGAGACGGAAGGGCATGATCGTTCTTTCTGTTCGGGGCATTCGTTGACAGGATGTCGTTCGTGGTGTTCGGCATGGTCGGCAACAGCATTGCGACGAGGGAATCGCCGTGGGCCCGGATCGCGTCGTCGCGGTTCGCGGCGATGGATGGGTCGATGAGGTTCGCCTCGGGCTCGTTGGCCCACAACAACGAGGCGGCCCCGATGATCACGTGGTAGAGGACGCGATCGTCGATGTCAGCGCCCCGGCCTGAGCGGCGGACGCTGCGCCATGTTTCAAGAATCCACTCGTGGGCGACGCGGGTGTAGGTGTTGACCAGCCACGTCAGCCGTGGGGTGGGGGCCATGGCTTCGGCGACCATGATGCGGTTCAACTCGGGACGCCGCGCCGCAAAGGCGACGAAACGGCGGATCATCGCCTCGAATCGCTCGACGGGATCGGTCGTGGCCCGGACGTCGTCGATCTCCAGCGAGAGTTCCGAGAAGAGGCGACCGACCGCCGCCTCCCAGAGAGCGTGTTTCGAGGTGAAGTGATAGTTGATCTGGGGCTGATGACAACCGGCACGTGCCGCGATTGCCCGCGTCGACGTTCCCTCGTAGCCGGAGCGACTGAACTCGACGAGCGCAGCCTCGATAAGGCGATCGCGCGTGATCGTGCTCTGCTCATCGTGACGGTCGATCTGAGGAGCAGAGGTGGCGGCCACCCACCATGTTTATCACATGATAAACATGGTGGATGATCGGCCGCTGATCACGTCGGCAGGCTTACGGGGCCGGCGATCGAACCAGTCGCGATGGCTGTGCCGAGGTCAGTGCGAACAAAGCGATTGCCGCCGACGTGGAAACGTTCAGCGAGTCGACGCCGTCGGACATCGGAATACGGGCTCGGAATGTCGTTGCCGCCATCGTCTCGTTCTTAAGACCCGGTCCTTCAGCTCCGAGGACGATCGCAATCTGGGCATCCTCGTCGAGACCGTCAACGACGTGACTCAGCGAGAGTGCGTCGGTGGATGGCGTGAGTGCGAGCGAAACGAACCCAGCGCGGGTCAGCAGGTCGCCGATGGTGCCGTCGTTGTCGTCGACCCGACAGTACGGGATCGTGAGCGTCCATCCCATCGACGTGCGGATCGTCTTCCGGTAGAGCGGATCGCCGCAGTGCCCGTGAAGGATCAGCGCATCGACACCGAAACCGGCGGCGTGCCGGAACATCGATCCGATGTTCTCGGGATCGGCAACACCTTCGAGAAGCAACACCGT
>JANPDB010000871.1:0-9658 GCA_031431255.1 Acidimicrobiia bacterium
CACAGAAAAACCCGAACCGAGGCTCAAGGGTGCACCGGCATCGGCCGATGCAAACGTCACGGCCACCCCCTCGGGAACCGCTCATCCCACCCGCTCCTAGATGGAGACCCTCAGTGAATCGTCGCAAGCTCATCGGTGTCATCGCATCCGTTGCGGTTGCCCTCGTCGGCACCCTTGTCATCCTCCGCTCCTCGAAGTCGGCCACGCCAGCTCCTACGGCGCTTGCCGAGCCGGCGGTGAAGGTGCTGAAAGTGGTGAAGCCGGTTCCCAAGGGGACGCCGGCCGACAAGCTCGGCGACGCCGTGCAGGAAGTGAACGTGCCGGCATCGCAGAAGTCCGCCGGGGCCGCCGAGTCCTTGGCCGACCTCACCGGGCTCGTCGTGAGCACCGACCTCGTCCCTGACGAGCAAGTCATGAAAGCACGCTTCGTCACCGCCGCTGAGCAGCAGCGGGCCGAGGTCGCGAACAGCGGTGGGAGCGGGCTGATGGGTGTCTGGCTGTCGTTGGAGCCGCTACGAGCGCTCGGCGGACGTGTACAGCCGGGAGATCAGGTCGCCGTGGTCGCTTCCTTCGTGAATGTCCCGTCCAACGGTAAGAACGCCGAAGGCGCGGTCCCCGCTACGGCAATCATGCTCCACAAGGTCCCGGTGCTCGAGGTGGTCGGCGGCATCCTGCCGGTGGCGGCGCCGACGGACGGAAGCGCAGCACCGGTGGCCGTGGCTCCGATCGCTCCGCTGCTGATCAAGCTGGGCGTCACCGCCGGTGAGGCGGAGCGCCTCATCTACGCAATGAACAACGGAGCGCTCTGGTTGGCGAGCGAAGCCAACGACGTCCCCGAGGTGGACACCAAGGTCGTCACTCGTGACAACGTGTACGACCCGGGCATCCGCCGCAATGAGCTGACTCCGCTCCCGGCCGCCGGCGCAAGCGGGATTTCCGGTTCGAATCCGCTGAACACCGATCCGTTCGCCACGCCGACCACGGTCGCCCCGGCCGCCGACGCTGCCTCGGCCGGTGCACCCACGACCAAGGCGCCCGCCGCCGGGGCGCCGACGACGAAGGCGCCCGCCGCCGCAGTGGCACCGACCACCAAAGCGCCGGCCGTCGGAATCGCCGCCACGCCGACAGTGAAGCCGGCCGCATCGGCCACCGTCGCTCCCGTTGCGGCGCCCGCAGTGGGAGCCAAGCAGTGACCAATCTCGACCTCTCGAACTCTCCTGGCGGTGCCGACAGCCAGTTCACAGCGAGCCAAACAGCCGAAGCGGGCCGGGCAGCAGAGACACCGCCCCCGGCCCCACTTCGACAAGTTGCCCGAGACGCCGGTGACGTCGCCCTCGTCGGATCGGTCACGGCCTTCGAGCAGTCTGTCCGCCGCCTGCTCACGGCCAACGGTGGTCCCAGGATGCACCGGTGGCCGGCCCAGGGTGAGACGCCCGGCATCGAACGGATGGGCATCGCCTTCATCGGCCCCGACCTCGAAGTAGAGGCCATGGCCACGAGGGCCGAGTACGTGAACCGGACCAATCCCGGCGTCTATCTGGTCCTCGTCTCCGATCCCCGCCCGGGGCTCTTCGAACGGGCTCTCCGGGCCGGCGTGCGCGATGTCCTGTCCCCGAGCGCAACCGACGATGCAATCCTCGACGCGCTCGAGCGGGGCTTCGAGCACTCGGCCCGCTGGCGGGAGACGACCAACACCGGCACCGGCCGAGCGGAATCGACCAAACGGATCATCACAGTGCTCTCGCCCAAGGGTGGCGTCGGAAAGTCGTTTGCGTCGACGAACATCGCCATGGCGTTGCATCAGCTCGCACCCGGACGCGTCGCCCTGATCGACCTCGACCTGCAGTTCGGCGACGTTGCCGGAACCCTGCACCTGAACCCGGAACACACCGCAGCAGACGCGGCGAGGGTCCTCGGTGGTGCCGAGGCATCGTCGATCAACTCGATGATGAAAGTGTTCCTGACACCGCACCCGTCTGGGCTGTTCGTCATGTGTGCACCGGAAGACCCCGCCGACGCCGATGACATCTCTTTCGAGCAGTCCGTCCAAGTCGTCAAGGCGCTCAGCCAGGCCTTCGATTACGTGGTGGTGGACACCTGCGCCGGCCTCGACCCGCACGCGCTTTCCGTGGCGGAGATCTCCACCGATCACGTCTTCGTATGTTCGGTCGACGTGTCGTCGGTGCGATCACTTCGGCGGGAGCTCGACGCCCTCGATCGCCTCGGCATGACCAACCCGACCCGCCACTTTGTCATGAACCGCTTCGACGCACCCGGCGGAGCGCGCCCCGAAGATGTCGAGGTGGCCGTCGGCATGCGAGCCCAGATCCAGATCCCGGCGGACCGAAACGTCCTCGCTGCGGCAAACCAGGGAGTTCCGATCACCATCGCCGATCCGAAAGCGATCATCGCCAAGAAGTTCGTGGGCTTCGCCGAGAGCCTGATGGGCGTGGAGTCCACCGCCCTTGCGGCACCCAAGAAGCCGGCATTCTGGCGGAGGGGCAAGTGAAACTCGGTCAGCGCCTCAAGGCGCAGGACACCAACACCCCGGCCGAGGTCGCTCCCGAGGTCGCCGAGGCAGAACCGAACGAGATGCCGGCGTGGAAGCAGGCTGGCAACGCGCCGGCCGCGGTCACCGCTACGGCAACCGGATCACCGCGACTCATCGCCGCGGCCCGCAAGGACGATCTCCCGAGCAGCGCCGATCCACTGCAGGCGCTCAAGGAACGTCTGCACGAGCAGCTCGTCGAGCGCCTGGGCGCGAAGTTGTTCGACTCCTCGACGGGAGACCGCGACATGCGGGCAACCGTCGTCGACATGATCAGTCAGCTGCTCAGCCAGGAGACGGTCCCGCTCTCCATCGAGGAACGCCATCAGCTCGTGTCGGAGATCACCGACGACGTGCTCGGACTCGGTCCGATCGACCGGTTCCTGAAGGACCCGACGGTGTCGGAAATCATGGTGAACGGCTGCACGCCGATCTTCATCGAGCAGAGGGGCAAGCTGACCCGCTCGCAGCACCGCTTCATTTCCCACGAGCAGCTTCGACGAGTCATCGAACGTATCGTCGCCAACGTCGGCCGCCGCATCGACGAGTCGTCCCCGATGGTCGATGCACGTCTTGCCGACGGGTCCCGCGTCAACGCAGTCATCCCACCGCTCGCTGTCGACGGTGCTGCCCTCACCATCCGGAAATTCTCCCGTGACCCTCTCCAGATCCACGACCTGATCGCCAAAGGGTCGCTGACACCGGAAGCGGCGCAGTTACTCGCGGCGTGCGTCGCCGGCCACCTGAACATGCTGGTGTCCGGCGGTACCGGTACCGGCAAGACGACGATGCTCAACATCTTGTCGAGCTTCATCCCGGCCGACGAGCGCATCGTCACCATCGAGGACGCCGTCGAGTTGCAGCTCCGCCAGCCCCACATCGTCCGGCTCGAGACACGCCCGCCGAACATCGAAGGCAAGGGCGCCGTGACCATCCGCGACCTCGTCAAGAACTCCCTCCGAATGCGCCCCGACCGGGTCGTGATCGGCGAATGTCGTGGCGGCGAAGCACTCGACATGCTCCAGGCAATGAACACCGGTCACGACGGCTCGCTCTCGACCATCCACGCGAACACGCCGAGAGACGGCCTCGCCCGTCTCGAGACGCTCGTGCTGATGGCCGGCTTCGACCTTCCGGCCATGGCAATCCGCCAGCAGATCGCGTCTGCCGTCGACGTCTTCGTCCAGATCGCCCGCTTCCGTGACGGTTCGCGTCGTGTCGTCTCGATCACCGAGGTAGAAGGAATGGAAGGACAGACGATCACGCTCTCGGACATCTTCGCCTTCGACCACTCGGCCGGCATCGACAGCTCCGGACGTCACCTCGGCAAACTCAAGCCCACCGGCATCCGGCCGAAGTTCACCGAGAAGCTTGCGGACCACGGAATCTCTCTCCCTCCCGACATCTTCGGCTCGGTCGACGTCTTGAACTACGGAAGGAAGTAGCGGCAATGCAGCGCGCCCGATTCTTTCGAGCGGTCTCACACGTCGTCCTCGGTCTGATCCTCCTTGCGCTCGCCGTCGCTCCCCAGACATCGGGGAACGCCGCCGAGAGCCAGATCCGCGCACCACGATTCGACGTGGTGGCCGTTCTCGACACGTCGCTTCGGGACGGCCAGAACGCCAAGAACCTGGACGATCAGAAGCGCGCGCTGACCAAGTACGTTCGCAGTCTCCCGCCCGCCATTCGAGTGTCCATCGTGACCGTCGGCAAGTTCCCGACCGTGATCCGCGATCTCACCAACGAACGTGACGCCACCGTCGTTGCGGTGACGGATCTCACCGCCGACGGCGACGCAGCACTGCTCGACGGCCTGGTCCTCGCCGCCGATCAGTTCGAGACGATCGCCGAGAGCAAGAAGCAGATCGTCATGTTCACCGACGGCAACGATCAGTCGAGTTCGTCGACGATCGACCTCGTCAGAACCCGCTTGCTCAACGACGGGATCCGCGTCGACGCGATCACCTTCTCGACGGTGAACATGAACACCGCGACCATCGACCTCCTCACCGGCTCGACCGACGGACAGGCCGTGGCGGCCACTGATCTGAAGGGTGTCGTCGACCTCGCCGCCCGCACGACGGAGTGGGCTCGGCCAATCACCGTCGTCACCCCCACACCCCCGTCGCCCACGAAGAAGCTCCTCTCGTCTCCCCTGATCCGCTATGTGCTCATGGGGCTCGTGTTCATCGCCGTGCTCATGGCGATGTTGAACCTCACGTCACCGGGGCCGGAGAAGCTGAACCTCACCGGCAAGAAGGCCGACAAGAAGGGGGGCAGCACTCCTGTCGCCGGCTTGGCGGAGAGGATGACCCAGGTCGCCGACAAGGCCATCGCCAAGCAGGGGCGAACAAAGGGCATCAACGCGTCACTGGAACGAGCGGGGATCAACCTCCGCCCGGGAGAGTTCGTCGTGCTTGCCGTCGCCCTCGGCACGGCATTCGGTGCGGTGGCCGTCCTCAAGTACGGTCTCCTTATCGGCGCACCCGCGGGGATCTTCGGCATGCTGATCGGTGGAAAGGTCTTCCTCGCCCAGAAGATCAAGAAGCGCGCCGCCGCATTCGGAGAGCAACTCTCCGACACCCTGCAGCTGCTGTCATCGAGCCTCCGGGCCGGGCAGTCGATGATGCAGGCCCTCGACTCCGTCTCCAAGGAAGGCGACCCGCCGGCCAGTGAGGAGTTTCGCCGAGTAATCGTCGAGGCACGCCTTGGTCGTGACGTGGTCGACGCCATGAAGGCGATGGCCGACCGTGTGCAGTCCGAGGACTTCGGCTGGGTCGTGCCCGCGATCGAGATCAATCGCGAAGTCGGCGGTGACCTGGCCGAAGTGCTGGACACCGTGGCCAAGACGATTCGCGACCGCGCCGACCTCCGCCGTCAAGTCAAGACGCTCTCGGCTGAAGGTCGGTTCTCTGCCTTTGTGCTCCTCGGGTTGCCGGTCGCGATCACCGGCATCATCCGCACGAGCAACCCCGAATACATTTCGGCACTCGGCCACGGCAAGGGCCTCTACATGGCCGGCGGCGCAGTCGCTCTGATGGTCATCGGCGCGGTGTGGCTGATGAAGCTCTGCAAGATCGAGTTCTAGGTAGGAAGGACCGAGACCATGAACCTTCCTCTCGTCATCGGCGCGGTGTGCGCCATGGGCGCCGTTCCGATACTCGTCTGGACGTTCCTGTCCGACTCGTCGTCTCCGACCGTGTCGGCGTCGGAGTTGGTCGGTAAGCGCAAGGGAGATCCCATGGATCTCCGCAGCCAGATCCTGAAGCACTCCGCCCGCGACCGGGCCCTCACTCCGTTCCTGGCGAAGGTCATGAAGCTCATGCGCCGCCTCACCCCGAAGGGGTGGACGGAGCAGATGGAACAGCGAATCGCCATGGCGGGGCTGAATCAGAAGTGGAGCGCCGAACGAGTTCTGATGCTCAAGGCCATCGGTCTGGTACTCGGCGGACTCTACGGATTCAAGAACCTTGCCGGGGGCATCAACGGCATCAAGGACGTGGTGATGGTCCTGGCGCCCGCTCCGTTCGGGTTCTTCCTGCCCGACATCCTCATCAAGAACAACGCCGACAAGCGCCAGAAGCAGATCCAGCTGCAGCTGCCGGACTTCCTCGATCAGATCACCGTCGGGGTGGAGGCGGGTCTCGGTCTGGACGCGGCCATGGCCCGAACTGCGAAGTCGAACGACGGACCGCTCGCAGAGGAGTTCCGCCGAACGTTGCAGCACGTGCAGGCGGGCCTCTCGCGCGGCGAAGCGTTGCGCGGTCTCGCCAACCGCAACAAGGTGGTCGAGCTTCGGCAGTTCGTGGCGTCGATCCTCCAGGCCGAGCAGTTCGGCATCCCGATGGCGCAGGTGTTGCGGGTCCAGGCCGGCGAGCAGCGGCGCAAGCGTCGTCAGCGGGCCGAGGAGAAGGCCATGAAGCTCCCGGTCAAGGTGCTCTTCCCGCTTGTGCTCTGCATCCTCCCGGCCCTGTTCGTGGTCCTCATCGGCCCCGCCGCCCTCTCCATCATGGACGCCGGCCTCACGAGCAAGTAGCGACCTGACGCGTTGGGAGAGAGGTTGCCCCCATATATAGGGGCAGAACACCTCCTAACGCTGTTCGGAGGTGTTCTGCTGCACCGAACTGAGCCCGCAGAAGCGCGTCTACGGCTTCTTCGTCGTGCTGCTCGGCGTAGATGACGATGTCGGCTTCTTCGTCGTCGCCGTCTCGGAATCACCCGACGCCGAACCCGCGGCGGTTGTCGCAGGCGTCTGCCCCGGAATCGGCGGAACGCCCTCGGACGTCGTGTAGAGCGTGACGACCGTTCCGCGCTTGACCGTCGACCGGCGGACCGGACGGGTGAAGAGCACGGGCATGTCCGGCGCCCCGACCGTCGAACCGATCTTCAACCCGGCCGACCGAAGCTCAACGGCGGCATCGGCCGGACTCATATTGATCACGTTCGGTACGACCACCGAAGCGGGTCCTCTGGAGACGAGCAGCTTCACTGGCGCGTCCGTTGCGACCTCAGTACCCGACTTCGGACTGGTCCCGACGACGAGTCCCTTCGGCGTGACGTCGGCGAACACCTCGACGAGGGTCACGTCGAGCTTCGGCGGCAGGGTCGCCCGCGCCGCTTCCGGCGACAGCCCATTCACCTTGGGAAGGATGACTGTCGGCGGACCGCTCGACACCACGAGGGTGATCACGGTGCCCGGTGGCTGGGCGCCACGAGGTGTCCACGAAATCACGTTTCCCTCGGGCACGGTCTCGCTCGGCTCGATTCGGCTCGGGTCGGTGAGCGAGAGGCTGGCCGCTCGCAACACCGCAGTCGCCTGGTCGAGCGTGAGCCCGTCGAGCGAGGGGACCGTGACCGGTTCGGGGCCCTTCGACAGGGTGAGTGTCACCGCGGCACCCCTCTTTAGCCGCAGCGGCGGTTGGGGGTCTTGGGAGACGACCTGGCCCGCCGCCAGCTTGTCGTCGAAGACCGCGACATCCGTGGCCACGACGAAGCGTTCCGCTTCGATCGCCCGGGTGGCCGCCTCCAGCGTCATCTGCTCGACCCGCGGCACGGTGCGCAACTCCGGCCGCCGAGACCACAGGATCGCTCCGACAAGCCCTCCCACCACCACGATCAACACCAGCGAGGCGAGGAGCGTGGAGAGGCGACGACGAGGGGCACGCGCCGGCGGAACGATCTCCCGTTCAATCCGGCGACGGACACCCGCCGCGGGAGTTGGCCCATCCCGCCCTTCGGCGTCGCGGGGCGGACCCGGCTCGAGCTTCCTGACCCCTGCCTCGGCCGCCTTCTTGTCGGACCGAGGCGGAACCGTCTCGTCATCAAAGAGCGCTTGGTCGAACACTCCGCCGGGCGAGTCGGCGACATCGCGCCCGCTACGTTCGGGAACGCGGGCTGCGCCGCTGCCCGGAGACCCAGCGGGTGCGTCCGGGGTCGCGACGAGAATGCGGGTCGGATCGCGACCGTCGAGTAGTCGTCCACGTTGGAGCACCCGGGCGCCGTCGAGGGGGAGCGGCTCGAGAGCCGGCAAGCGTCTGGCGATCTCTTCGAGCTCACGGACGAAGGTTGCGGCGTCGATGCGCTGCGCAGGGTCGCGCGTGCCGGCGGCATTGATCACCGCGCCGAGCTCGCCCATGATCTCCGGGGCGCGAAGATCCTCGACCGTCCGGGCGAACGCCGTGCTCTGCCAGTTGTCACGCGAGAACGGCACCACACCCGTAATTGACTCGACGAGCACGAGGGCCAGGGCAAACACGTCGGACTTGTCCGTGGCATTCCCGACGACCTGTTCGGGCGCCAGGTAGCGCATGGTTCCTACCGGAGCAGTGTCGGCTTCCGTCCGAGCCGCTTCCGCCTTCGCCCGCGCCAGACCGAAGTCCGCCACGTGCGCCCGCTGGTCGTCGGTGAAGAGCAGGTTCGCCGGTTTGATGTCGCGGTGCACGTACCCGCGGGCGTGGGCGAACGCGAGGCCTCGTGCGGCGTCGAGCCCGAGTCGGGCCGCCTGCGAGGGAGTAAGTCGGTAGCCCTGGTCGAGGAGGTTCCGCAAGCTGCCGCCTTCCAGGTAGTTCGTCACGAGGTAGGGCGGTTCGCCGAGCGCGTTGGCGCCGTCATTGAAGTCGTGGACCGTCACGATGTTCGGATGGGTGAGCTGGCCGAGGGCCTCCGCTTCGATCCGGAACCGGCGTAGGAACTCCGGATCCTCGGCAAGCGAAGCGTGCAGCACCTTCACGGCAACCTGGCGGGCGATCTGGACATCGTGGGCCAGGTAGACCCGGGCCGATGAGCCGGTCCCCAGGAGCGCGAGGAGGCGGTAGCGCTCGTTCAAAGCGCGGCCGACCAAATCTCCATCGAAGCCGGACACACACTGAGGGTAGTTCTGGATCTCTGGGAAACTGGGGAAATGGTCAAGCAGCAGGGCGCCGACGCAGTGCATTCGAGTAACCCGGTCGCCGATTCGGTCCGGAGGAATCGATTCGGCAATCGCCGGGAGCTGGCCGGCCGGCTCGGCGTGGCGCTCGCCATTGCGTTCGCGTTGTGGCTCCTCGTGTCGGGACTCAACGAGAACAAGCCCACGCCCGAACGCGCCGGTTTTCCTGCTGGTCTCGAGTCCGTGAGTCCGGCGAACCTCTCCACCAACGTCCCTTCGCAGGCCACGATCGTCGCCGATCTGGAGTTCGGCCAGACCGGCGTCCTGGTGATCAACAGCCGCGAAATCCCGCTCGACCAGCTCGACTATGAACGGGCCACCGGCACCCTCTCATTCACCCCAGGGGAGGACCTCGAGTTCGGGAAGCTCCCGGGCAGCGACGTGAGCGCCGTCGTGATCTTCTGGCCCGAACAGGGCGAACGCGAGACCGATGCGAGCGAGTTCGCATGGACCTTCAAGGTCTCGTGAGTGCCGCCATGACAAACGCAACCTTCGCTCCCCTCCCCGACGCTGCCGTCGAGTCCGTCGAGGCGTTCTCCGAAAGAGCCTCCGGGTGGCTCGAACAGCACCGAAGCGCCGCCCCGCCGGACTACGGCGCCATCTGCCCTCCGGATCTGATCGAACGAGGTCTGCAGTGGCAGCGGCTGCTCTTCGCCGAAGGGTTCGCCGGGATCGATTGGCCC
>JANPDB010000872.1:0-2334 GCA_031431255.1 Acidimicrobiia bacterium
GTCGTTGCAGCAATGGTCGTCGAGGTCGAGGTCGATGTGGTCGAAGTCGAGGTGGATGTCGAGGTCGATGTCGAGGTCGATGTCGTCGTCGTCTGGCCGGGCACGTCGCCGGGCGCCGCGGCGAACATCGGCAGCACCTGATGCTGCGCGCCGATGATCGGAACAGGATCCACTCCCAGCCATCCCTGGAGGATCGTCGCATAGAGCTGTCGGAAGTCGACCGATGACTTCAGGTTTCCCCCGCCGTCGGACTCGGGGTCACGGAGGTCGAGGAGCGACGGGTACTCACCGTAGCGCCCACCCTTCACGTTGTCGCCGATGACGAGCGCGACGCTGCCGGCGCCGTGATCCGTGCCGAACGTACCGTTCATCTCCGCCCGACGGCCGAACTCGGAGTAGATGACGACCGTGACCCGACGGCGGTTCGTCGGCGACAGCAAGGAGAAGAACTGGTTCAGCGAATCGTCGATGTCCATCCAGAGGCCGGTGTGCCATTCGACGCCGCTGCTGTTGGCCTTGCGCTGGTTCTCGTGGGTGTCGAAGCCCCCGGTGTCGGTGTGGATCACCCGTGTACCGAGGTTCGCTCCGATGAGGTTCGCCGCCATCGTCAGCTGACGCTTGAGACCCGACGAGCCCGAGATGATGCCGGTGTAGGCGTTGTTGACCACGGGAGCCAGGTCGAGCGCAGTTCCACCGAGCTTGGACCAGTCATTGCCGAGAGCACCGAGCGTCGTCTGCTGGGTCATTGCCCTCACAGCCACCGCGGCGCGCTGGTCCCGACCCGACGTCGACGCCCCGAGACGGTTCCCCTGCCAAGGGGAGATCGCCAGCGCATCGGACGTGAGACTGCGCAGCGACGGATTCAGCGAACCGCCAGAGTTGACCGAGATCGCCCCGATCGACGTGAGCCCGGCGGTGTCGGCGAAACGGCCGAGCCACCCGCTCGGAGGCTTGTAGCTGACGGCGGAACCGGCCGCACCCGAGCCACCCCACCAGTGATCCTGCGACTCGAAGTGACTGAAGTTCGCATTGCTGTAGCCAACGCCCTGCACGACGGCGACCCGGCCGCTGCGATACCAACTGGCAATGTTGGTCATGCCCGGGTTGAAGCCGATGTTCGCGTCGCCGACAAGCAGGGCATCGGTTCGGTTCGGTGTTCCCGGCATCGGATAGGCGATCGACGAGGTCACGCCGTCGATCGTCTTGGTACGTATGGACACATATCGGTTGTATTCGGCCGTGGCCAGAGGAACCACCGTGTTGATGCCGTCATTCCCCCCTCCGAGATAGAGGAACACCGTGACGCCATCTTCACTCCCTCCAGCGGTGCCTGAAGCCAGCACCCGCCGAAGGGGGCCCAGTTGGGCAGCGACGAACTCCCCTGCGGCGACCGCGCCGAGAAGCGTCATGAACTGCCGACGTGACAGCCGCTTGCCCCGTCCGAGGTCGTCGAGGAGTTTCTCGGGGTGTGATGCAGTGCTCATCGTGACGTTGATCCTCAGATGGTCAGGCGAGCGAGTACTCGGGTGAGATGGCGATGGTTCGGGCAAGGTTGCGTCGCTGGTTGGCCGCGGTGTTCGCGGCCCGTTCGGCAATGACCAGGTTCACGAGCGCCGTGTGGGTCGGGGATCCTGGGGTGATCCGATCGTCACCGAGTTGACGAAGGGCGAAGTTCACCGCGTCGGTCGGTGTCATGGCATCGATGGTGCTGAGGAAGGAGGTTCCCCCGGACGCCGCGTCGGCGATGGCAACACCAAAGAGCGAGCTCGCGATTTCGGCCCGGCGCCAGTAGGCCGAGACGCTCATCCAAGCCCGGTTCTGCCGCCAGCCCGATACGTTCGGCGGAGCCAACGGGCCCATGCCGAGGTCGTCGAGCTGGGACACCATGCTGACGCGAGATGCAACGACGCCGGTCGTACGCATCATGGCGACGGCCCAATCGATGGGATGGCGGACGAGGCCCTGCTTGGCGGTGTCGGAATAGAACTCGTCGCGATTGAACATGATGCGCAGAAAGGCTTTGACATTCATGGCCGGGTGCGAAGCGAGGCTGTTGCCGAGGTCGATGGCCAGCGCATCGGTTCGTTTGATCGGATAGGCGAACCAGCTCCAGAGCTTGGCCGCCAGATGCTGTGCAGCGCGCAGCCGCATCGTGTTCAACGATCCGCCGGCGACGAGGATCGCGTCGAGGACGTCCGGCCCGTCCCAGTTCGCGGTGACGCCGTAGAGCGTCTTCGAATTGTTGTCGTGCCATGTCGGACGGTAGATGTACTCGTCGTTGTTGTTCGAGTCGATGCTGTGCCCCGTCCACGCCCGGGCCATCGCCTTCACGTC
>JANPDB010000873.1:0-2088 GCA_031431255.1 Acidimicrobiia bacterium
TGCGGCTGCTCCCGTTCTCATCGGTCTGTTCTCGGAAGCGCTGCAGTCGGCCGGCTGGAGTCCGGCGGATTCTCTTCGCTTCGCCATGCTCGTGCTCGTTGCGATCGTCATGACGATCGGGACGGTCCTGGTCGTCAAGGCGAGCCGCACCGCCGCCGCCGACGTCCACACCACGCTGACCGAGTTCCTCGATTCGGTTGGTCTCGTCACCGGAGCCGACGGAACGACGACAGCTAAGGTTCCGTGACGTGCCCGCCTATTCCACGGAAATCACGTCCAACAGCGTTACCGTAGGCGCGCATACGACCCACTACCTCGCCGCCGGTCCCGAGAGCGGGCCGCTCATCATCTTCGTGCACGGCTGGCCCGAGCTGTCGATCAGCTGGCGGCACCAGCTCCCGGTCCTCGCCGGACTGGGCTTCCGGGCGATCGCCCCCGACATGCGCGGCTACGGGAACTCGACCGTCTATCCGAACCTCCACGACTACGCCCAGGAACTGGTCGTGGCCGACATGATCGCGTTGCTCGACTCGCTGGGACGCGACCGGGCGATCTGGGTCGGCCACGACTGGGGCAGCCCGACCGTTTGGAACATCGCCAGCCATCACCCGGATCGCTGCCACGGCGTTGCGAACCTCTGTGTTCCGTACTTCACGCTCGAGCGGGGACTGGAAGCGGTCGTGCCGCTGATCAACCGTGATCGCTACCCTGCGGACGAGTTTCCGTACGGTCAGTGGGAGTACATGATGTTCTACGTCGAGAACTTCGAGAAGGCGACGAGCCTCTTCGATGCCAACCCGTACAGCACGGCCAAGGTGCTGTTCCGGAAGGGCGATCCAGCGGGGTTCGGTCAGCGCGCCCGGACGTCGATGACCCGCAAGATGGGCGGTTGGTACGGCTCGCTGGCCGAAGCGCCCGACGTACCGGTGGACGCCGATGTCGTCACCGAGTCCGACGTCCGCACGTATGCGGAGTCCCTGGAACGCAACGGGTTCTTCGGTCCCGACGCGTATTACGTGAACCACGAGGCGAACGCCGCCTACGCCGCTCTCGCCGAAAACGAAGGCCGCCTCGACATGCCGGTGCTCTTTCTCGGCGCGCAATACGACTACACCTGCGACACCGTCACGTCCCGGTTCGCCGAGCCGATGCGGGAGCGGTGCAGCCTGCTCGACGAAGCCGTCGTGCTGTCCGGCCACTGGATGGCCCAGGAGCGACCGGCCGAGGTCAACGCCGCGCTGACCCGCTGGATCGCGACCCGCCTGCCCGACGCCTGGCCGTCGACCTGAGTGAATCTGTTGGGATTAGTGAGCTGAGTCGCTCTCAGGGCGACTTCGTGCACGAAAGTCAGGGTCATGGCCGTGTCCACGGCTGAGCAGCGCCGCTCCTATCGCGGCCGCTTCCGGGCCGAAACGTGCTGGCTCGATGGCCGGAAGGATCCGGTGGGCAGCGGCGTCGCCGAACTCATTCCGGAAACGCCGCCGGACGGGCCCGAGGAGCTCTTCGGCCTCCTCGGGACGACCGATTGCCCCACCGCCGACCACGACGACCTCGGGGTCGAAGGAGAGCACGAGATTGACGAGGCCGATGGCGACGGAGTCACTGAACCGTTCGATGATGTCGACGGCGGTCGGGTCCCCCCGACGGAGCAGCTGACGGACACCCTCGCCTTCACCGTCGATCCCCGCCACCGCCCCCAGGCGACCGAGCGCGTCGCCTGACGCGTACTGCTCCCAGCACCCGCGCCGTCCGCACACGCACTGCTCGCCGCCGACGGCCACCACGAAATGCCCGAACTCGCCGGCGAAGCCGTTGTGGCCCCGTTGCAGTTTGCCGTCGACGACCAGGCCGCCGCCGATTCCGGTTCCGAACCCGACGTAGAGCAGCGACGCCGTGGAGGGGCGGACGTGTGCCTCGGCCGCCGTCGCGCAGGTGTTGTCGTTCTCGACCACCGTGGTGACGCCGAGCCGTTTGCTCAGGACGGCTCCCAGAGGGAAATCGGTCACGCCCGGGAGGTGAGGGGCGTAGCGGAGCTCGCCCGACCGGGTCACCAGACCGGGGACTCCGCAACCAATCGTGGTCACGTCA
>JANPDB010000874.1:0-6244 GCA_031431255.1 Acidimicrobiia bacterium
CCCGCCTTGTCCTGGGTCTTGCGCGATTTGATCTGGGCTTCGAGGATCTCTCGGAGCTCTTCGGGATCAGTGCCGTCGACGGCCAGCTCGATGCCCTTCTTGAGGAAGGGATCGTCGATGGTCTTGGCCGCCTCTTCGAGCGCGAGCAGTCCGTCGCGTCGGGCCAGCTCGGCAAACCCGACGATGGTCTTCACGGTGTCCTCGGGAGAGTGCGACTTCGTCAGAAGTGCAGACTTCACCGACTTCAGGCCACTGATGGTGTCCCGCTTGAGACCACATGCCATCGCCACGCCGAAGGTTCCGAAGAACACGAGGATCATCGGCGGAATGAGAAACATCGCCATGGGGTCGCCGCCTTCCATGATCATCGAGATCATCACGGCGGCGAATGCCAGGATGATCCCGGCGAGGGTGAAGGGATCCACGGCTAGTTCTCCTCAGCCGGGCTGACGAGCTGCAGGCGGGTGCGGCCCGTTGTCCGACCGGAGAATTCGTCGGTTGCCGCGATGATCGACGCCTGGTAACCACGCACGAGCTCGATCACGCGATCAACGCTCTCGGCGATGACGAATTTCGTACCGTCGATCAGGGTGATGACGGTGTCGGGGTTGGCCTCGACTCTTTCGATGAGGTTGCAGTTGAGTGCAAACTCGTGACCGTTCAGTCGCGAGACGATAATCATGAATGGGCCTTCCTTGGTCCAGTGAAACAATCCGTGTAGGAGAACCCGAAGGTCTCACGCTGACTCATCGGCCGAAGGGACCGATACCTGCGGACTCCTTCGAGCCGCAACACCAGCGCGACGCGGGCGCGGGCGAGGTGAGCGAGCTCACGACTGATCATGGATCAACCGGAGCTCGCGCTACCTCTCCACCGATAGAGCGGTTACCGCTTCAGGTTGACGAGTTCCTGCAGCAGTTCGTCGGCAGTCGTGATAACTCGGGAGTTGGCCTGGAAGCCGCGCTGGGCCGAGATCAACGAGGTGAACTCCTGGGCCAGGTCGACGTTGGACATCTCGAGCGTGCCACCGGCGATCGAGCCGCGCCCACCGGTGCCGGAGACGCCGATCTGGGCAAGACCGGAGTTCGGGGTCGGCCGATAGAACGAGCCACCGACCTTCTCCAGACCCGAGGGGTTCGAGAACGAGGCCATGGCGATCTGCCCGATCACGCGGTTGCGGCCGTTCGAGAAGATGCCCGTCACCGTGCCGTCGGCTCCGATGCCGAAAGTCTGCAGCGCACCCGTGGTCGCGCCGTCCTGAGAGATCGCCGCAGCCGTTGACTTCCCAGCGAACTGGCGCAGCCCGTCAGCCGACGCAGCACCGAGATCGATCGTGACCGGTCCCGAATACGTGCCGAAGGTCGGCGGAATGGTGATCGTCGGCGGCGTGGTCGGCGCCGTGATCTTCCCGGTCGCCGGGTCGAAGGTGAGCGTGAAGGCCGCTCCGAGGACATCGGGGGTGGTGTCGACGTCGGCGCCGTCGGGGGTGTACGGCTGCACCGCCCAGGTGTTCGCCGCGGTCATCTTCATTCCGAACGTGAGGTCGAGCGATTTTCCGAGTTGGTCGTACACGGTGATGGTGGTGAGGACCTCCGGACCGGGAAGCGTCGTTGGAACGGTGGCGTCGAGGTTGCCGCCGAAGCTCACCTTGGAAGTCACCTGGGGGCTGATGGCCTGACCGAGCGGCATGACCAGGTCGCCGACTCCGGCGTTGGTGTTCACGACGCCATTGGTGTCGGCGGTCCAGCCCTGGATGATGCCGCCATCGGGTGAGACCATTCGCCCGAAGGCATCGAAGGAGAGCGCGCCGGCTCGGGTGAAGAGCGTCTGCCCGTCACTTCTCGCGAGCAGGAAGCCGTCACCTTGGATCGAGATGTCGGTCGAGTTGCCGGTCAGCTGGGAAGCACCCTGGCGGAACGAGGTGACAACACCGCCGATCTTGACGCCGAGACCGACCTGCGACGGGTTGGTGCCGCCGAGACCACTCGAGCCCGCCGTCGGAACACCGGCGCTGGAGAGCTTCTGGCTGAGCATGTCCTGGAACACGACAGAGCTCGATTTATAGCCGACGGTGTTGACGTTGGCAATGTTGTTGCCAATCACGTCCATCATCGTCTGATGGCTACGGAGTCCGGAAACACCGGAGAACATGGAACGAAGCATGTGGATCCTTTCGTAGGGGTACTGCTGGAGAAGTTGGTGGGAAGACTTGGGCGACGGACGCACCCGACGGTGCGCCCGATGGACGAGGGACGGAGCGCCGCCTAGGCAGCGGTGACGACGGGAGCCGCAGCGGGAGCCGGAGAGGATCCCGCGGCGGGCGCAGCGGCCGGAGCCGATGACGCGAGGGTGGCGCGGACTTCGAGCACCGAGCCGAGCGGCACCTCGGTGCGGCCGATCATCAGGATCGGGTTGCCGCCGTTCATGCGAGCCGAGGTGACGACACCATCCACGACGTTGGTGCCGTTGTCGTAGGAGATCGTCTTGCCGACGAGCTCTGCTGCCGTTCGGCGGTTCGCATCGAGGACGGTCGCCTCCGAGAGCTTGGAGAGCTCCTCGAGTTTCTCGGTCATGGTGAGCTGTGCCGTCTGGGCGATGAACTCGGTGCCGTCCATCGGGCTGAGCGGGTTCTGATACTTGAGCTGTGCGACGAGCAGTTTCAAGAACGCGTCCTTGCCCATGCGGTCGTTGGGCACCGTCGTCGGATTGGCCACGGCGGGGCGTTGGGTGGAACCGGCGGTGGCGGCAGAGGAAGCGGCAGAGGAAGCGGCGGCGGTGATCATGAACGAGGACCTTTCGTTTCACGGCGGGACCGTCGTGAGGGGCTGGATGGGTTCGAGTGGAGGTTCGCTACAGCGGACCGTGTACGCAGGGGGACCACGGCGCGCACCTCAGAGCTGTAGGTCGAGTCGGTCACGATGGAGTCCGTTCGCTGACCTCGTCGCGTCACGAGCAGTCCGGTCGCCGTTGCCTACCGAGCGCAGCGACGACAGGGCGTCACCGCGGTCGCCCGTTCCGAAGTACGTGCGCGAGCTCCGGGACTGATCGCCACGGCCGCTCGACTGGTCGAACATGTTCGCAAACGCACCGGACTGTTCACGATGCGAGTCGGGTCGATCGAACGACTGACTCCACGCGTCATGGCGATCCGCGGCCTGGCCGAAGCGGCCGTCCGAGAGACCGCTCTGGATGTCGATCCGGCCGGCCGAGAAGCCCGCCGCGACGAGGGAGGACCGTAGCTCGGCGATCGACGAGCGCAGCAGGTCTTTCGTCTCGCCTCGTTCGGCGACCATCGCGACGTGCACGGCCCCGCCCTCGATCGTCACCTCGACGGCGACGGCACCGAGGTCACCGGGGTGCATCTCCAGTCGCATGTGCTGCGGGCCATCCGCAGCCTGGGCGCGCTGTGCGGCCCGCACGATGTGTTGGTACGCCTCACCCGGTCGGACACCTTCGACGACCGGGAACGTCGATCCGCCCACGCCCGCAGAACGCTCGGCCGGGGACCCCGGACCGGGTGTGCCGGACACCGCGACTGGGGACGGGGCGTCGTCCTCATCGCTCGGCGCCGAGAACGCTTCTCGAACAACACGGATCGGCGCGTCGGTCGTGACCGACTGCATCGTGTGCGACGCCATCGCGTCGGTGCCGAGGTTCGGGGTCCGAGAATTCTGGGGGGAGGTCCCCGTCGATGCGGTCGGCGCCGGCGTGTCCTTCACGATCGACATCGGGGTCGCATCGCCATCCGCCGAGGTCACGACCGGCGCATCATCGTCGACGGACCGGGGGACCAACCGCGAGTTGGGCGGCACTGAGAGGGTGACCGTCGGCGGACCGGCGGGACCCGCCGCGGGAGTCGGGACCGTCTCCGGCTTCACGGGACCGACAGGGGACGCTTCCACGGAAGGCAAGCCGTCCTGCGGATCGATGGCAGGGGCGGGACTGTCATGGGGCGCAACGACATCGACCAGTACCTCCATCGATGCGTCCACCGGGGCCTCTACGAGCGCGTCGGCGACTTCTGGGGACGGCAACGACGAGCGCCGACCGAGGGATAGGGGGCGATCGAGGGCGACGAGACCAACCATCGGGGCGAGCGACTCGCGCCCGGCCACCCTCGAGCCGGCGAGGGTCGTCTCGGTCGCCGCTTCCACGCTGTTCGAAGCGGCCGCTTCACTTCGCATCGGCACGGTCCTGTCGACGCCCTGATCGGCACCGGCGGGGACGCCGATGGTGCCAATCGGGTCGGCGGTGATCGCGCCGAGCGCTTCGCGGGTGGGTGGTGACGGCGTTGTCGACGGCGGCAGGTTGACCGGCAACGGAGTCTCGACGTCGGCGCCAATCCGGTTCGCGTCCGACGTCTCGCCGACCGTCGGCGGCAGCGCGACGAGCGACGCGAGACCTACGGACGTCACCGCGGTCGTGTCTCCGACGGCTGCCGAGACGACGGACGTGTTCGCGGCGTCGACGGGATCCACTCGGGGACGCAACGGCGCCAGCGACACCGGCGCCATCATCGCCGCCAGAAGCACGGCGAAGTCGCTCGGAGCGACGTCCTCACCGTGATCGTCCGACGACTCCTCGGAACCCGTTGCGGACAGTGTCGACCCGTCCACCGGCGCTGACGCGTTGTCTGACGTCGCCGCGGGCGTCGCCAGGTAGGCCGCACTGCTGGCCGAGAGGAGTGTTGGTGTCATGAAGACCTCACTTTGCGGGGGTGAGCGGAAGAAGGGTTCGGGCGATTGGACTCGGTGCCGATGCTGTGGCTGCCGTCGATGTCGACGGAGCGGCCGCCGGAGCGGTAGCTACTGCGGGCGTAAGGGCAGTTGCGGGCGCCGGTGGTTGGACCGGGATCACGTCGGGGGCGTCCGGAAGGCCGAGGGCGTCGCGGTTCACGTCGTTGAGGGTCTGGCGGAACTCCGGTGAGATCAGCTGTGCCGCCGTGGCGTTCTGCAGGATCTTGAGCACACCCTTGGCGACCGGACCCGGCGCCGACGCAACGATTGCCGCCACGTCGGCCGGCGATGCCTGCTCGAGAAGTCCCGACTCCAACCAACTCGTCGTGTTGGAACCGCCAACGCTCGTGATCTGCATCTGGGTGTTGGGGCCCCACGCGCCCTTGGCGGGCGAGACCGGCTTGCCTTCCGGGAGGGTGAACCCAGGTACGCCGCTCGCCGTTGCCGGGACCATCGATGGGGAGGGAACGGTCGAAAGTGGAGCCGGGGTGGAGGTCGCGGTCACCGTGGACGTTGCGGTCACCGTCGAAGCCGCTGCGGGTGCCGCGGGGGTCGAAAGGAACGAGGCTGCGGCCGTGGCACTTGGTCCGGGCAGCGAGGCAAGGGCGGCGATCGCGGCTGCCGGACCCGCCTGGCGGTTCGTCGTCGGGAGCAGGCCTGTCGATCGTGCGGTACCGGCGTTGCTGACGGCACCGTCGCTGAACAGCGCCGACGATCGGCGTATCAGCACCGGCTGATCGGAAAGACGCTGGGTGCCCGACGCCGCAGCAACAGTTGCATCGCCATAGGCGCTGTCAGCGAGGTCGGCCATGATCTTGCGGACATAGCCCTGCGTCTCGCGATACGGAGGAATCCCTCCGAACTTCTCGACCGCTCCAGGCCCGGCGTTGTACGCGGCGAGCGCCAGCGGAACCGAGCCGAAGCGACGGAGGTGTTGGCTGAGGAGACGGGCGCTTCCGTCGACGGCCTCGGCCGGATCGAAGGGGTTCACGCCGAGCGCCTTGGCGGTGCCCGGCATCAGCTGCATCAGTCCCTGCGCACCGGCCGGGCTGACGGCGTTCGCGTCGAACCCCGACTCCTGCTTGGCCACGGCCTCCAGCAGTTCAGCCGACACCCCGTAGCGGGCCTCGGCCGCCGAGAACAGTGCGAGGTAGCCCATGTTGGATCCGGCGGCGTCCCCGGATTGCGCCGCCGCGGAGGATGGGGCACCGCCGGCGTCGGACGCGAGGATCCGTCGGATGGCGACCGGCTCACGGCGGATCTGCTGCAGTTTCACGACGTCACCCGTCCGCGGCGCGACAACCATCTGGCCGTTCCCGGCATAGATCCCGATGTGATCGACCGGCGTTCCGAACGCCACCAGATCTCCGGGGACCGCATCGCGGAGGTTCGCCACCGGTTGGCCTACCTGCGCCTGATCCCGGGATACCCGGGGAAGATCGATGCCGAGCTTGGCGTAGACGAACTGCACCAGCCCGGAGCAGTCGAAGCCGGACGGGTCCTCTCCG
>JANPDB010000875.1:0-1809 GCA_031431255.1 Acidimicrobiia bacterium
CGAGTTCGACAAGGGCATCGTGGAGCTCAAGCGCATCGCCGGCGGCGGATGCCATCCTGTGGAAGGGTGCTTCGAGGGAACCTATTCCGGCACCACCTTCCCGGTGCTGGCCGCCAACGTCGTCGAAGAGAAGTCCGGCAATTCCGTGCTTCCGTCTTGGGACATCCGCGTCGTCGACGGCGTTCGCATCGGCTTCATCGGGGTCACCTTGGAATCGACTCCCACGATCGTGGCCCCTGCGGGGGTCAAGGGCTTGAAGTTCCTCCCCGAGGCCACGGCGATCAACTCGACGGCGAAGCTCCTCAAGGACAACTACGGCGTCACCGCCATCGTCGCGCTGATCCACGAAGGTGTCGTTCCTGCGGACGGCGACCCGAATGGGTGCAACGGCATCACCGGTCCGATCACCGACATCGTGAAAAAGACCACCGCCGATGTCGACGCGTTCGTCACTGGTCATACCCACCAGGCCTACATCTGTACCATCAACGGTAAGCCGGTCACGAGCGCCGCGTCGTTCGGCCGGGTTATCACCAAGTTGGACCTGACGATCAACAAGGCGAGCGGCAAAGTGGTCGGAACGACCGCTCGCAACGTCATCGTGACCCGCGACGTCACTCCGGCTGCCGACATCAGTGCGTACGTCAGCCGCCTGAGGATCCGCACGGCGCCCAAGACGAGCCGCGTGATCGGCAAGGTCACGGCTGACATCGTGAAGACCAACAACCCGGCCGGCGAGTCCGCTCTCGGCAACCTTCTCGCCGACTCCCAGCTTGCCGCTACAGCCGGCGACGGCGACGGCAAGGCCGTCATCGCCATGATGAACCCCGGCGGCATCCGCACCGACCTGGTCGCCTCGCAGATCAGCGGCGGCGAAGCGGTCGGCGACGTCACCTACGGCGAGTCCTTCTCGGTGCAGCCGTTCGGCAACAACCTGGTCACGCTGACCATGACCGGCGCCGACATCATCGAGGCCCTGGAACAGCAGTTCGACAACCCCGGACCGGGCGCCAATCGCATCCTGTCGGTCTCGAAGGGCTTCACCTACACCTGGACCGCCAGTGCCCCGACGGGGAAGAAGGTCTCGAACGTGAAGCTCAACGGGACGGATCTCGATCCGAAGGCGAGCTACCGGGTCACGGCGAACAACTTCCTCACCGACGGCGGCGACAAGTTCTTCGCCTTCGTGAAGGGGAAGAACCGCCTCGGCGGGGTCGTCGACCTCGACGCCCTCGAAGCGGTGCTGAAGAAGGGTCCGGTGTCGCCTCCGGCCACCGATCGCATCACGGTCAAGTGAGCCCGTTCGTGCCCACCTGCGGCATGCACTAACTTTTTCGACCTCATGGGATCGCTGATCAAGAAGCGCCGTAAGCGCATGCGTAAGAAGAAGCACAAGAAGATGCTGAAGAGGACGCGCTTCCAGCGCAGGGCGAAGAAGAAGTAGCCCAGCAGCGCCGGACTGAGGCAACGATCGAGCACAGCAGGGCGAAGAAGAAGTAGCGCCGCCACGCCGGACTCCGTCGACGATCGAGCACGGCAGGAAGAAGAACAGGCCGGGACCATCGCCGTCGGGTGGACACTCGGAACGTGAATCGGGCGCCGGTGATTCGTGACCCCCGGCGCCCTGACCCACTCTCCGAGACCCAGCGCGTGACGGCGCTGGTGCTTCTTCTTCGTCGCCGTGCAGTGCTCGATCGTTGCCGGTGTCCGGCGCAGCAGCGCTACTTCTTCTTCGCCCTGCGCTGGAAGCGCGTCCGCTTCAGCATCTTCTTGTGCTTCTTCTTACGCATGCGCTTACGGCGCGTCTTG
>JANPDB010000876.1:0-4192 GCA_031431255.1 Acidimicrobiia bacterium
CATGGCTGGGGAGCGTGTCGGGCGGTTCGTGGTGACCGACTTTCTGGGGCGGGGCGCCACAAGCATCGTGTGGCGCGCCTTCGACACCGACGCGCCCAACGACCGCGCCAGAGACGTCGCGGTGAAGCGGCTGTCGGTCCCGGAGTCGACCGCCGACCGTGAGCGCCTCGCCCGGGAGGCCGAGGCGCTCGCCAAGCTCGACCATCCGAACGTGATCCGGGTCCGGGAGGTCGTCCCCGACGGGCCCGGGATCGCCCTGATCCTCGACCTCGCCGACGGCGGCACACTCGCCGATCGGCTCCGGGAGTCGGGCACCCTCACCCCCGAGGAGCTCCGAGAGCTGCTGGCGCCGGTCGCCGACGCCCTCGACGCAGCCCACGGGGTCGGTCTCGTGCATCGCGATGTCAAGCCCGGGAACGTCTTCCTCGCCGCCGATGGCCGGGCACTGCTGGGCGACTTCGGCATCGCCCACGATGCCGCGAGGACGCAGATGACCCGCACCGACATGGCGATCGGGACCGCTGCCTACCTCGATCCCGAGGTGCTGAATGGCGCGGAGCCAGGGCCGGCGAGTGACCAGTACGCCCTCGGGGTCACGATGTACGAAGCACTCACCGGCCGAACACCCTTCGGTGGCGCCGTGCCGATGGCCGTGCTGCGTGCGGCCGAGTTGGGCGCGTTCGAGCCTCTGGATCGCCAACAGATCGGTCCGCACCTGGCGTCGGTCATCGAGCGGTCTTTCGCCCGCCTTTCCGAGGATCGCTTCGCGACGGTTGGCGAGGTCGCTGCCGCGTTGCGGGACCCGGAGCACTTCGCCCGCGAGGACGGTGCAGATCATTCGTCGACCATCGCCTTTCGCCGCGCCACCTCGGCCGACACGCTCGCCGACGCACCGTCGGTGCGCTCGCCGAAGCGACGGATCATCGCCGGTATCGCCGCGGCGACCGTGCTGGTCGCCTCAGCCATCGGAGGTGCGCTCCTGCGGGATCGAGCGGCGGCGCAGCTCAGTGATCCCGTTGCCATGGCGCTCCCCGCATGCAGTGCGGAGACCCAGCCGCAGTGCGTCCGTTCGTTCTTGCGGACCTCGACGGGCATCGAGGTGACCTTCGCCGACGATCACGTGGCGACGTACCAGGTAGGTGAACGCGATGACGCGCTCCGCGTGTCGAACTGGCTCTGCGGGGAGCGGGCCACACTCGCTCTCTACCGGCCGAGGACGGGCACGATCTACTACTTCTCGGCCTGGCCGGATTCACGATCCGACGAGCCGACGAGGGTTGCTGCGGACCGCACCGGCATCGTCCGAGCGACGGCGCTCCTCCCCTCGGATCGCGACAGCAACGGGTGCAGCGATCTGGCGCTGCAGACGTCGTCCGCCCGAACATGGTTCCTTCCTTCAGTGCAATCGAGCCGGTTGGTGGCCCTGCCGGACATCGAGGCTCCCGCATTCCGATCGGCGCGACAGTGACAACGAGTCGTCGACGGCCGTCATCAGCCGTGAAGACGCGCCACCGGGCACTGGGCGCCGCGGTCGCGGTCTTCGTGTCGTCGTGCAGTTCGTCGCCGACGATCACCGAAACGAACGCGCCGAACACCACCGTCTCCGGGCGGCCGGTCGAGTCGATCGCGTTCGACCTCGTCGCTGAACGCGGCGGACCCGGCATCGTCCCACCCGGGAGCACCCCGCCCACAGCCGCCACAGCCGCAACAGCCGCCACGGAGCCCGTTGCTTCGCCTTCTCCGACGGTCACCTCGACGCCGACGACGATCGCTCCCACCGTCTCGTCGAGCACGCAGCCGCCCACCATCGTGGCGGCCGCGCCGACAGCGCCGTCTGCCCCGACCACGAAAGCACCGCGCCCCCGCCCGACGGCAACGCCAGCCACGCGGCCCCCGACGGCGAGCCCGACGCGCCCCGCGTCGCCGTCGGCTCTCCCTCGGACCACCGCAGTACCCCCGCGAGCAGCGCCGACGACGGTCCTCGTTGCGACGACGACCGTGCCCGCCACGTCGGCCCCGACGACCGCCGTTGTCGCGGCCCCGACGACCGTCGTTTCCGCGGCCCCGACGACCGTCCTCGCAGTGCCGACGCCGCTCGCCGTCGCCGGGGCGCCATGCCGGCGGAGCCAACTCGGCCAGCAGCGTCTCACCAAGGCCGGGGTGACCGTGCAGTGCGCCTCGGTGGCACAGCGACGCCGGTGGAGACAGGTTCCCGCCGCGGCCCCGCCCACGACCGTCCACACCGCGCCGGCCCCCGGACCGGGATTCGACGGAACCACGATCCGCATCGGGCTGCTCACCACCACGACCCATCCCGTCTGGGGGACGCTCGGCCGCGCGATCAGCGCCGGTATCGAGGCCCGCGTCGCCGCCATCAACCGTGGCGGCGGAATCAACGGCCGATATCGACTCGTCGTGGTGAAAGGTGAGACCAACTACGACCCGGCAGAGACGCTGAACCAGATCCAGGCGACGAAGGCGGGCGTTGCGCTCTACGTCAGCCTCCTGGGAACACCGTCGACCGAGGCGGCCGAACCGCTGCTGCGCAGTGAGGGACTCGTGGCCAGCCCGGCCTCGCAGGAGGCGAGATGGGCCACGTCCCCCACGCTGCTCCCGGTGTTCAACAGCTACCAGGTGCAGGCGATCAACGGCATCGCGTACTTCGCCGAGCAGTTCGCGCTGAGCAACCCCGGAGTCCGCCCCGTCGTGTGCGCCGTGTCGGTCGGCACGAGCTTTGGCGACGCCGGGAGCGAAGGCATCCGCGCCGCCGCGGCGGCGCTTCCGGTAACGCTCGGCCCTCTCGTCACCATCGGCGCGAGCGAGACCTCCTTTGCGTCGACCGTCAGCGCACTCAAGGCCGGCGGCTGCCACGCGGTGTTCCTCACCGTCACACCGGTCCAGACGCTGGGCATGGTCGTCACCGGCCGGCAATTGTCGCTCTCGACGAGGTGGATCATCATGGGCGCCTCGTTCTCCGACCGCATCGTCACCCCGCAGACGGGGCCGTTGTTCGAACAGGGCGCCTGGGTCGTCGGCGACGGCACCCAATGGGGCGACGAAACCGTTCCGGGCATGACCCAGATGAAAGCCGAGTTGCTCGCTTCCGACAACCGTTTCTGGACGGAGAACCCCGACGTCGGTCTCTCGTTCGGCTGGGCCCAGGCCCGCACCATCGAACAGGTCTTGGAAACCGCAGCGGCGCGTGGCGATCTCAGCCGGGCCGGCATCCTCGCGGCGTCACAAGCAACGGGTCCCGTCGCGCTCGGCGGGATCGGCTCGACGATCGACTATTCCCAGCCGGTTCGTCTGGCGAACGCGAAGACGACGATCTTCAACGTCGACAACTCGTATCGCAACGCCATCAGGGTGCTGGCGCGGGAGTACGGCTCACCCGCCGCTGCCGCGTACCGACGCTGACACGGGTCAACCGCCGAACCCGGGGATCGTCACTCCGGGGGGCAGGGTGACCCCCGGAGGCAGCGTCATGCCCGGAGGGAGCGACACCGTTGGGATGGACGGCAGCGTCATCGATCCCTGACCGTCAGCAACGATCGCCGAGCCCGCCGACAGGAAACGCACCTTGGCCGCCCAGGTCGGCTTCCAGCTCTTCGGCGCCCGGGGAGGCTTGGGCGGGAACGAGAAGTTCTGCTCACCGCCGTAGGCCACACTGTTGATGAATGACCCCTCGACCCCGGACAACACTTCCTTCGGGACCGCGCACGTTGTTGTCGACGGCGGTAGCACGGCTCGCTGTCGGATGAGCCGAGCGACTTCGGCGTCCGGGATGTGCGAGGAGAGTCCGGACCCGAAGTCACGAACGTTCGATGACGTCCACACGACAAAGTCGCCGCCGGCGTTCAGACCGAAGCTCTGCAGGCTGTAGCCGAGCGCCCCGCCGACGGCAGGCCACGTTGCATTGCCGGCTCCGCTGGGCAGCGCGTCGACCTTCAACGACATCGGGCCCATGAAGTCGCGGGCCAGCGAGAAACGGATCTCCGGGCTGTAGTTGCCGGCGACGGTGTGGTCCCCGACGAGCGAGGCATCACCGGGGATCGCCGGCGAATCGGGCTGCGGCCATTCCCCGTACGTCTTGGCCGACCGCGACGCCGGCGGGGTCGACCCGACGATACGCAGCGCCGACAATCCGGCGGGGAAACGACCTTGGAGGATGGCGTTGAGGTCGAGCACGAAC
>JANPDB010000877.1:0-7210 GCA_031431255.1 Acidimicrobiia bacterium
CTCGACCGAGGCGCTGCTCGCCATGCTTCAGGGTGTGTATTCGGGCGAACCGTTCGTCACCATCGTCGACGGGTCGCCTTCGACGAAGGCGGTGATGGGCACCAACGTCTGCCAGATCACCGCGCGGTACGACGAACGCACCGGTTACGTCGTTGTGATTGCGGCGATCGACAACCTGACGAAGGGGGCCAGCGGGGCCATGATCCAGTGCGCGAACCTCGCACTCGGGATCGAAGAAACCACCGGCCTCGCGACGATCGGTCTGTACCCGTGAGCGCAGACGACACCGATCGGCACGACACCGACGCACTCTCGCCGGTAACGAAAGCGCGCGTACTTGTCGAGGCCCTTCCGTACATCAAACGGTTCTGGGGAAAGGTTGTCGTTGTGAAGTATGGCGGCAACGTGCTCGCCGCCACTGATGACCGGACCGCACTGCGTTTGTTCGCGGAGGATGTCGTCTTGATGCGATCGGTGGGCATGCGGCCCGTCGTCGTGCACGGGGGCGGACCGCAGATCGGCGAGATGCTCGAGCGCCTCAACATCACCAGCGAATTCCGCAACGGGCTCCGGGTGACCGACGCCGCAACGCTCGAGGTCGCTCGCATGGTGCTCGTCGGCAAAGTGAACCGCGACCTGGTGTCGGCCATCAACGTGCACGGTCCCCTTGCGGTCGGGATGTCCGGCGAAGACGCGCAGCTGCTGCGCGTCACCTGTCGTGACCCCGAGCTCGGCTTCGTCGGCGACGTCGAGTCGGTCAACACCGACGTGCTCGATCGCCTGCTCTCCGACGAACTCATCCCGGTCATCGCCACGATCGGTGTGGACGGAGCCGGCCAGGCGTACAACGTGAACGCCGACACCGCGGCCGGGTCGATCGCCGGCGCGCTGGGCGCCGAGAAGCTGGTGTATCTCACGAACATCGAGGGACTCCGCCGCGACGTTGACGACCCGAGCAGTCACATCAGCTCCACCACGGTCGACGAACTCGAGGCGATGATGGCCGAGGGGATGCTGACCGGCGGCATGATTCCGAAGATCGAGAGCTGTCTGCACGCCATCCGCTGCGGCGTCGGCAAAGCCCACATTCTGGACGGACGGGCGCCTCATGCGCTCCTGCTCGAAGTTTTCACCAACGCCGGGATCGGCACGGAGGTCACCCGATGAATGCGAGTGCGAACGACAAAGTGGCCATGCACCGGGCGGCCACCGCCGAGGTGGGACGAGCCGTCGGGTACGACCATCTCGAGCACTGCCCGATGATGCCGGTGTTCGGTGCGCCCACAGTGACCTTCGTGCGGGGGAGCGGCACCGAACTCTGGGACTCGACGGGCAAGCGCTACCTCGACTTCCTCTGCGGGCTGGCCGTCACCTCGCTCGGACACGCAAACGCCGAAATCGCGGATGCGATCACCGAGCAGGCCAACACCTTGGTGCACGTGTCGAACCTGTTCGCCACGGTTCCCGGAGCACAGGTGGCGCTGACCATCGACCGCCTGCTCGGCGGTGGTGGTCAGGTCTTCTTCGCGAACTCCGGCGCCGAGGCCAACGAGTGTGCCATCAAGGTGGCCCGCAAGTGGGGTGGACACGGCCGCCACCACATCATCAGCACATTCGGCTCGTTCCACGGGCGGACGCTCGCCACGCTCCACATGACCGGTCAACCGGCCAAGCACGAGGCGTTCCAGCCGCTTCCGGAAGGTTTCCGCCACGCCGCATGGGCCGATGTCGCGGACATCGAGCGGATGATCGACCCGTCCACCGTGGCCGTCATGATCGAACCGGTGCAGGGTGAAGGGGGCGTGGTGCCCGCACCGGCCGGGTACTTCGCCGACGTGCGTCGGCTGTGCACGGAACGGGGCCTTCTCTTCATGGTCGACGAGATCCAGACCGGGTTCGGGCGTACGGGCAAATGGTTCGGCTTCGAGCACTTCCTCGGCCCCGACGCCCGCCCCGATGTCGTCACCCTCGCGAAAGCGCTCGGCAACGGCATGCCGATCGGCGCATGCTGGGCAACGCGCGAGGTGTCTTCGGCATTCAAGCCGGGCGACCACGGATCGACCTACAGCGGCCAGCCACTCGCGGCGAGCGCAGCGAAGAAGGTGCTCGAAATCATGGAGCGCGACGCCATTCCGTCGCGGGCAGCGGCCACGGGTGAGCGTTTACGGGCCGCCCTTGCGGCGATCCCCGGTGTGGTGGAGGTACGCGGTCTCGGCATGCTGCTGGCGGTTGAGTTGGGCGAGTCGCTGGCTGCCGAACTCAATGCGGCCCTCATGGCGAACGGCCTCGTCGCCAACAACGTGACCCCATCGGCGATCCGCATCGCACCCCCGCTCACGCTTTCCGGCGAACACCTCGACGAGGGAGTGGCGATCTTCGCGAACTGCCTGGCCGAGGTCCGCGGTGCCAAACGATGAGTCTCCGGCATTTCCTGGAGATCGCCGACTTCCGTGCCGATGAACTGACGGCGATGCTCGACTGTGCCGACGCGCCGCGTGCGCCGGTGCTCGAGGGGAAGGGCGTGGCCCTCATCTTCGAGAAGCCCTCGGCCCGTACCCGGAACTCGGCGGAGATGGCCGTCGTGCACCTCGGCGGCCATCCGACCTACATCTCGAAGGCCGAGGTCGATTTCGACGTGCGGGAGAGCGTGGAGGACGTCACCCGGACCCTGCAGGGGTACTTCAGCGTGATCGCCGCCCGGGTGTTCGACCATCGCGTGCTCGAACGCATGGCGGCGGTGGCCGAAGTCCCGATCATCAACCTTCTCTCCGACGTCGGGCATCCCGTTCAGACCCTCGCCGATCTGCAGACGATCCGTCGCCATGCCCGACCGATCGAGGGCGCCGCCATTGCATGGGTCGGTGACTACTCAAATGTCGCCCACTCGTTGGCGGTCGGCGCGTTGAAGCTCGGGGCCCACGTGCGGTTCAGTTGTCCGGTCGGCTACGGACCATCGGAGGCGGAGGTCGATTTCCTCCGGACGCTCGTCCCCTCGTCCGACGCGGTGTCCGTGCACGATCGGCCGATCGACTGCGTTGCGGGTGCCGACATCGTCTCCACCGACGCGTGGTATTCGATGGGTCAGGAGTCGGAGAAGGAAGTACGCGCGCGTGCTTTCGAGGGCTTCCGGGTGGACTCGGCGCTGATGTCCGCAGCCGGTCCGTCGGCGAAGTTCCTCCACTGCCTCCCGGCGCATCGGGAACAGGAAGTCACCTCGGAAGTGCTCGACTCACCGGCGAGCCTGATCTGGCCGCAGGCGCACAACAGACTGCACACGTTCCGCGGGTTGCTCCGCTGGCTCCACGAACAGGGATCGATCCGATGACGACCGTCATGCCGAAACAGCCGAAGAAGAGCCGCGCCCTCGTCGCCGAGAAGCGAACGCCGGAACGGCCTACCGGCAAACGGCCTCCCGGCGATCGGTCGAGCGCGGATCGGACGTCTGACCGAGAACCGGGCCGGCTCTCCAAACCCCAACGACAGCACCGCATCGCCCGCATCCTCGAACAGCACGCGGTCGGAAGCCAACTCCAACTGGTGGAATTGCTCGCCGAAGACGGAGTCGTCGCCACCCAGGCCACGGTGTCGCGTGACTTGGAGGACATGGGAGCGGTCAAGGTGCGGGTTCCCGGGGGAGAACTCGTGTATGCCATTCCGGAGCTGCCGAGCGATCAGATCGCGCCCGAGGACAACCTCCGCCGAGTGTTCGGCGACTGGGTCGTCGACGTGTCCCACTCGGTGAACCTGGTGATCCTGCGCACACCGCCCGGTTCGGCCCACGTGGTCGCGAGTGCGCTCGACCGCGCCGGTCTGGAAGAGATCATCGGCACGGTCGCCGGCGACGACACCATCCTCGTGGTCTGTGCCGAGACCTGGCCGGGCCGCAGGGTCGCCGATCGCATGCGGGTGCTCGCCGGTCTGTGACCAGATCGATCCTCGGAGCTCCGGGCGCACGCCAGCTCGGTGAACTCCGAAGCCCGAGAAGCCAGGTGCGTGGACTACTCCGGGGGTGCGTCGATGGCCAGCATGCCGAGGCCGCTGCCGGCGGAAAGCGCGCCGGAGCGCATGTACACACCGAGCTTGTCCCGCGTGTCGCGTATATCGAGATTGCGCATCGTCAGCTGGCCGATACGGTCCATCGGCGTGAACTCGCCGGCGCCCGACTCCATCGAGAGGCGCTCCGGCGCATAGGTCAGGTTCGGGCTCATGGTGTCGAGGATCGTGTAATCGTCGCCGCGACGGAGTTGCAGCGTGACGCTGCCGGTGACTGCCGAGCCGACCCACTTCTGCAACGGCTCGCGCAGCATCAGCGACTGCGGGTCGAACCAGCGTCCTTCGTACATCAGACGACCGAGGCGTCGGCCGAGCACCTTGTAATTCTCGATGGTCGCTTCGTTGTGGATGCCCGAGACGAGCCGCTCGTAGGCGATGAACAGCAGCGCCATACCGGGCGCCTCATAGATGCCACGGCTCTTGGCCTCGATGATGCGGTTCTCGATCTGGTCGCTCATGCCGAGACCGTGGCGGCCGCCGATGCGATTCGCCTCGGTGACCAGCGCAACGCGATCGGTGTACGAGTTGCCATTGAGGGCGACCGGCCAACCGTTCTCGAACTCGATTGTCACGATCTCTGAAGCTATGTGTACAGATGGATCGACGTGCTTGACGCCCATGATCGGGTCGACGATATCGATGCCGGTCGAGAGCAGCTCGAGGTCCTTCGCCTCATGCGTCGCACCCCAGATGTTGGCGTCGGTGGAGTACGCCTTCTCGACCGACGACCGGTAGGGCAGGTCGCGGGCGAGGAGCCACTCGCTCATCTCTTTGCGTCCGCCCAGCTCGTCGACGAAGGCCTGGTCGAGCCAAGGCTTGTAGATGCGGAGATTCGGATTCACGATGAGGCCGTAGCGGTAGAACCGCTCGATGTCGTTGCCTTTGTAGGTCGAGCCGTCGCCCCAAACGTCGACGCCGACTTCCTTCATCGCCCCGACCAGCAGGGTCCCGGTGACGGCGCGACCGAGCGGTGTGGTGTTGAAGTACGTCTTGCCGGCGGTCGTGATGTGAAACGCTCCGCACTGGAGCGCGACGAGTCCCTCCTTGACCAGGTCTTCCCGGCAGTCGACAAGACGAGCCGCCTCCGCGCCGTAGACCGATGCGCGTCGCAGCACGTCGTCGAGGTCCGGTTCGTCGGGTTGACCGAGATCGGCGGTGTAGGTGTAGGGGATCGCGCCCTTCTCCCGCATCCACGCCACGGCAGCCGACGTGTCCAATCCTCCCGAGAACGCGATTCCGACCCGTTCGCCCACCGGCAGTGACATCAAGACCTTCGACATAGGGCGCCGAGCGTAGTGGCCGGGTCGTCGGATCCCTGAGCGAAATCTCCATCTGTGCTGTGCTTCGCCCGGCGTTGCGGGGACTCTCGAGACACGGAGGGCACAACCAAGCCGGCCGGCGTGGAGGGGTGGCGCCGATGGGGCCCCCGCCCCGAGGAACGGAGACCCGGCGACGGAGGAGCTCGGGCGAGTACCGCAGCGGGCGGGGAGGATCGGCGACAGGACCCCACAGCGCCGGGCGGAGCAGGCACCACAGCAGCGGACCTCGCAACGCCGGGGAGAGCAAGCACCACAGCAGCGGACCCCGCAACGCCGGGCGGAGCAGTGGGATCAACTCGATAGCGCTCAGGGATCGAACGACCCGGCCACTACGCTCGGCGCCCTATGTCGAAGGTCTTGATGTCACTGCCGGTGGGCGAACGGGTCGGAATCGCGTTCTCGGGAGGGTTGGACACGTCGGCCGCCGTGGCGTGGATGCGGGAGAAGGGCGCGATCCCCTACACCTACACCGCCGATCTCGGCCAGCCCGACGAACCGGACCTGGACGACGTTCTGCGACGAGCGTCGGTCTACGGCGCCGAGGCGGCTCGCCTCGTCGACTGCCGGGAAGACCTGGTCAAGGAGGGACTCGTCGCGCTCCAGTGCGGAGCGTTTCACATCACGACCGCCGGCAAGACCTACTACAACCCGACGCCGCTCGGCCGAGCGGTGACCGGGACACTGTTGGTCGGGGCGATGAAGGAAGACGGCGTCGACGTGTGGGGCGACGGGTCGACCTACAAGGGCAACGACATCGAGCGCTTCTACCGCTACGGCCTCATCGTGAATCCGAATCTTCGCATCTACAAGCCCTGGCTCGATCAGGCGTTCGTCGAAGAGCTCGGCGGCCGCAAGGAGATGAGCGAATGGCTCCTCGCCCGCGGGCTGCCCTACCGGTCGTCGATCGAGAAGGCATACTCCACCGACGCCAACATCTGGGGCGCCACGCATGAGGCGAAGGACCTCGAGCTGCTCTCCACCGGCATCGACATCGTCGACCCGATCATGGGAGTCAAGCACGTCGATCCGTCTGTACACATAGCTTCAGAGATCGTCACGATCGAGTTCGAGAACGGGTGGCCGGTCGCACTGAATGGCACGTCCTACACGGATCGCGTCGCGCTTGTCGCCGAGGCGAATCGCATCGGCGGACGCCACGGACTGGGCATGAGCGACCAGATCGAGAACCGCATCATCGAGGCCAAGAGTCGTGGCATCTACGAGGCGCCCGGCATGGCGTTGCTCTTCATTGCGTACGAGCGGCTCGTCTCCGGTATCCACAACGAAGCGACGATCGAGAACTACAAGGTGCTCGGCCGCCGCCTCGGCCGTCTGATGTACGAGGGACGCTGGTTCGATCCGCAGTCGCTGATGCTGCGCGAGCCGTTGCAGAAGTGGGTCGGCTCGGCGGTGACCGGCAGCGTCACTCTCCAGCTCCGTCGCGGCGACGACTACACAATCCTCGACACCACGAGCCCGAACCTGACCTACGCGCCGGAACGCCTCTCGATGGAGTCGGGCGCCGGCGAGTTCACGCCGATGGACCGCATCGGCCAGCTGACGATGCGCAATCTCGACATCCGCGACACGCGGGACAAGCTGGGCGTCTACATGCGCTCGGGCGCGCTCTCCGCCGGGAGCGGCCTCGGCATGCTCGCCATCGACGCGCCCACTGAACCAACCGAACCGACCGAACAAACCGAACCGCCCGCAGCGCCGAACGACTAGACCACCGGGCGGCGTCCTCTGCGTGGGTCGGTCAGAGCCCGGCGAGCGCCCGCATGCGGTCGGCAACCCGGCGGCCGGGCCACGCCTCGGCGCACACCACCAAAATGGTG
>JANPDB010000878.1:0-2524 GCA_031431255.1 Acidimicrobiia bacterium
TTCGTCGAGCGTGATCGTCGCGACAGTGCGCAGGATCTCCCCCTCGGCGACGAACACCTTCGACGGGCCCTGCGCTTCCTTGGTGATCACGAAGACGGAACCGTCTGTGGGGTCGACGATCAGGGATTCCGCATCGTGCGGTCCGTCGTCGTAGCGGAGCGTTTGCGCGGTTGCCGGGACCGAACGGTCGGTGCGGGTCGGCTCAGGTATCCGGTAGACCACGACGTTCTCACGCCTGGCGTTGTTATCACCTACGTCGCCGATGACGAGCGTGCCGTCGGGGGCCGAAGCGATGTCCTCCCAGTCGACGGCCTCCGCTCCTGTCACGGTGACAGGACGAACCGTTCGCTTCATGAGGTCGAGAGCGAACACGCGGGGAACATCACCGGAATCGTTGTGCAGCCACACCACATCGGCGGTCCGTTTCGAGAATGCACACCCCGAGACCTCTTGCAGCGGTCCGGCAACGAGGTCAAACCGCGTCGGCGACTTCGCCGAAGCCGCTCCGACCGTTCCCGACGAGAACAGGCAAGCCGCAACAACGGAAGCGATCCGCAATGCCGGTGTCGGTTTCATCGGACCCCAGTATGGTGCGCGCACCGGAATTGCGGCGGTTCGGCCGAACGAGCGGCCAGTACGATGGAACGAGTGCGCCGCTCCCCCGATACCCTCGTCCGGCCGATGTCGCCGGGCCGGGTGTTGGCCACCAACCGGGACTTCCGCAAAGTCTGGGTGAGCGGCGCAGTATCGGATGTCGGCACCTGGATGCAGCTGATGACCGTAAGTACACTGATTGCTTCGCGGACCGGCAGTGCGCTGCAGACGGGGCTCGTGGCCATCGCGACCTTTTCTCCGCAACTCGTCTCCTCCCCGATCGGCGGTGTACTTGCCGATCGCTACGACCGGCGCAGAGTCCTCATGACGATCCTTGCGTTGCAGGCGGTCGCCGCCACCTTCCTGGCCATCGCCGTTGCCGGCAGTGCCAGTTCCGCAACGCTCACGATGATCGTGTTCGCCCAGGGCGTCGTCGGCTCACTCGCCAACCCCGTGACCGCCTCGATGCTGCCGGATCTTGTCGATCGCGACGCGTTGCTCGGTGCCGCCTCGCTGGGCAGCGTCTCGTGGAATGCGGGACGCATCGCCGGACCGATGCTGGCCACCTTGCTGATCCAGACGGTCGGAGCAACGTGGTGCATCGCCGCCAATGCGCTCAGCTTCGCCGTGCTCCTTGCGGCGCTCAGCACCATTCGACGGTCCTTCGCCCCGCATGCCACCGACACGGACGACTCCGTCGTCAAACGCGTGCGGCAGGGCATCCGTTCGCTTCGGTCAACCCGCACCGCACTGTTCGCCTACCAAGTGTGCCTGGTGAGCCAAATCTCGATCGCGCCGCTCATCGGAATGGTCCCGATCCTCGCCACGAAGGTGCTCGATGGAGATTCGCAAACTGTAAGCGCGCTGTTCATTTCGTTCGGCATCGGGAGTCTGTTCGGCTCGCTGGCCGTTACCTCCGTGGTCGCCAGAGTCGGTCGCCCGCGCGCCGGTTTCGGGTTGCTCACCTGCGGAGCGGCGTTCACGTTGGCTCTCTCCCAGGTCCACGCCACGTGGTTGGCCGTGCTACTGGTAGCTCCTCTGGGGGCTACGTACATCGGCGGCTTCGTCACGGTGCACTCGGTCATCCCCCGTGACTCGCCCGCAGCCGAACGAGGACGGATCGCCTCCATCTTCTCGGCGTCCGTCGGCACCGCTTACAGCCTCGGTGTGCTGTGGATGGGAGCCCTGGCCGACGCCACCAGCCTGCACACTGCGCTCGCGGTCGCAGGGTGCATCGGCCTCAGCGCCCTCGGAGTGTCCGTCGTGGCGTTCAACCGGCACTGGCGGTCGCTGGGTATCGGCGACATGGCGTCACGTCGGGCGCTCGATCGCGGCCTCGCCGCCATGCCGACGACCTGACCACGGCGCGACAACGCCGGCCCGAGGCCGGCGTTGACTGTTCTGCGGGTGGTTGGTGGTTGGCGCAGGATTGCCGTCGAAGCGACGTCGTCAACCGCCCGACTCGTCGCCGACTACCCACGACGTCAGCGTGGGTAGCGGGACGAACGTTGGTCAGCGGCGGCGACGGGCGTTGCGGCGAGGTGCTCCGCCGCCGTCTTCGGCGAGGATCTCGGCGCCGTCGGTTGCCGGGCCGAGGTTGCCGAACTCAGCGGCGACCTGGGCATCGAACTCGTCGTCGAAGCTCACCGTTCCCGACGGTGCAGCGGCAGACGAACCGCTGGCGGCCGGAGCGCTGTCGCGGCGGGGACCACGATCGCGGCTGCCGTCACGCCCACCACGGGAGCCACGGTCGTCGCGACCGCCACGACCGCCATCGCGGTCCCGGCCTCCATCGCGTTCACGGGGACCACGGTCCTCTCGGGGCGCCGCCTCGGACACAGGCTGGTCGGCCCATGACAACGAGACCTTGCCCTGTGCATCGATGTCGTCGACGCGCACTTCGACGGCGTCGCCGAGCGAGAGCACGTCC
>JANPDB010000879.1:0-5109 GCA_031431255.1 Acidimicrobiia bacterium
CGACGCACCTCGACGCCGATCCGGTGGTGCTCTACTACTGCCTCCTCGGCGCAGCGTCCCTTCTCTACGTGAACGCTCCTGAAGCCAGAAAGCTCGAAGGCGGAAAGAGGACCTCGGGAGCAGCTGCGGCGGCGCGAGTCGTTGCCCACGCCGACACGCTTGTCGCGATGCTGTTGGGTCCGCAACGCACACCGACGAAGCGTCGGCCCGCCAAACGAAATAACCGAACGAAGGGAACCTGAACAATGGGAATCCGAATGGCAAGCACACGCGGCCGTGACGCACGTCGACCCGCCGCACGTCGACAGAGCGGCAAGGCCCCGGTGAGGTCATGACCGTGAAGGTGAAGGACATCGCGTTCGTGCGCTTCCGCGCTCCCGACCTCGACGTGATGGAGGCATTCCTCACCGAGTTCGGCATGCAGCGTTCCGGTCGCGACGAGTCGACGCTCTACATGCGCGGGAGCAACGACGAGGGTTTCGTTCACGTGACCCATCTCGGTGACGAGCCCGCATTCATCGGCCTCGCGTTCGAGGCCGGCGGCGAGGCCGAGCTGTCCGAACTGGCATCCCTGGATGGCTTCTCGCCGGTCGGCGATCTCGACGGACCGGGCGGCGGTCGCGTTGTCCGCACCGTTGACCCGAACGGCTTCCAGGTCGAGGTCGTCGCCGAACGCCGCCGGGTCGCTCCGCTCCAGGTGCCGAGCGCCCCATCGCGAAACGACGTGACCACACGGACCCGAGTCGGTGCGCCAGTTCGACTCGCCTCCGGCGCGTCTCATGTGCAGCGGCTCGGGCACTGTGTGCTCGACGTGCTCGACTTCCGGGCCAGTGAGGCCTGGTACAAAGAGCGCTTCGGGCTGGTGACCTCCGATGAGATCGCGCTCGATGAACGCCATGCGCTCGGCGCGTTCCTGCGGTGCGACCAAGGTGAGCGCCACGTTGATCACCACACGCTGTTCCTCATCGGAATCGGTCGTGCCCGGTTCAACCACGCGGCGTTCGAGGTCGCCGACTTCGACGATCTGATGAGCGGCCACACCCACCTGAAGGCGAACAAACGCACGCCGCAATGGGGCATCGGTCGTCACGTTCTCGGCAGTCAGATCTACGACTACTGGCTCGACCCGCACGGCCACATGCTCGAACACTGGACCGACGGCGACCTGTTCAACAACGAAACACTGCCCAACGTGGCGAGCCTCGGCGAACTCCTCGCCTCGCAGTGGGGACCGACCCATGGCGGTCCGCCGGCCTGACATCACCGGCAGTGCCGAGAGTGAAGCCTGAGTCGCTCCAAGAACTACCAAACGCACATTGTCTCGAGAGAAGCGGCTTCAGACCGGCTCCGGTTGGCCCGGTGATCTGCGAGGCTGGAGGTTCTGGTGGCAACGGTCCGGGGTAGCGCATGAGTCAGACAATCAACGATCGAAGCGCCGGTCACGTCGAGCGGCTCGTGCAGACCCCGCCCGACGCGTCACCGCCCGATACCCCGCTGCTCACCCGCATCCGCGAGTCGGTGATCGGCGACGATCTGGTCATGGATGGTCCGTACGGCCCTCGTCGAATCACCTATGCCGACTACACCGCGTCGGGACGCGCCCTCTCGTTCATCGAGGACTACATCCGCGAGGAGGTGCTCCCGCGCTACGCCAATACCCATACCGAGTCGTCGGGCACCGGGCTACAGACCACCCGCCTCCGCGAGGACGCGCGCCGCATCATCCACGACGCCGTCGGCGGTGACGACGATGTCTGCGTGATCTTCGCCGGGTCGGGTGCTACCGGTTCGGTCGACCGGCTGATCGGGATCATGAACCTTCGGATCCCCGCCGACCTCGACGATCGCTACCACCTCTCGTCGCTCATCCCGAAGGATGAGCGACCCGTCGTCTTCGTCGGCCCGTTCGAGCACCACACCAACGAGTTGCCGTGGCGCGAGTCGATCGCCGATGTCGTCGTCATTCCTGAAGACGCCGACGGACACATCGACCTCGAACGGCTCGAAGCCGAGCTTGTCGCCTATGCCGAACGGCCGGTCAAGATCGGCTCGTTCTCGGCCGCATCGAACGTCACCGGCATCATCTCCAACACGTGCGCGATCGCCGATCTGCTGCATCGTCATGGAGCACTGTCTCTTTGGGACTTTGCCGCGGCCGCACCGTACGTGGACATAGAGATGTATCCGACATGCGCGGCGCATCCGCTGGCGTACAAGGACGCGGTGTTCCTGAGCCCGCACAAGTTCGTCGGCGGGCCTGGCACTCCGGGCGTCCTCGTCGTTCGGCGTGAGCTGCTCCACAACCGCGTACCCGACGTGGTCGGCGGCGGCACCGTGGCCTATGTGAACCCGCTCGAGCACCGATACCTCGACGATCCCGTCCACCGCGAAGAGGGCGGCACGCCCGCCATCGTCGAATCGATCCGTGCCGGACTCGTGTTCCAACTCAAGCAGTCCGTGGGCGTCGCCACGATCCGCGCCCACGAGGAGGCCTACTGGCAACGCGCCGTTGCAAGCTGGAATGCCAACCCCGCCATGCAGGTGTTGGGCAACACCCACTCGGAACGGCTGTCGATCATTTCCTTCGTGGTGCGTCGGCCGGGTGGTCGCTACCTGCATCACAACTTCGTCGTCGCCCTGCTCAACGATCTCTTCGGCATCCAGTCGCGCGGCGGCTGCTCGTGTGCTGGTCCCTACGGTCATCGGCTGCTCGGCATCGACATCGAACGCTCGCACGAGTTCGAGAGCGAGATCACCCACGGTTGCGAAGGCATCAAGCCCGGATGGACGCGCGTCAGCTTCAACTACTTCATCTCCGAGACGGTGTTCTCCTATCTCGTCGATGCCGTGAACCTCATCGCCGAGCACGGGTGGAAGCTGCTCCCCGAGTATCGGTTCGATCCGGCTTCGGGGTTGTGGCGGCACGAAAGCGGATTGGTCGAACCACCGCTTCGTCTCTCCGACCTGTCCTACGACCCGGCCACCGGCGACATGGTGCGTCCGGCCGTGGCCACGGTCCACGCGCCGGAGACCGCGCTGGCCGGGTACCTTGACGACGCCAGGGCGCGGTTCGCGGCGGCGCCGGAGTGGGCCGAGGTCCCGCTGGCCGAGGGAGTCCTGTCGAGCGCGTTCGAGCACCTGCGCTGGTTCGAGCTCCCGTTGGCGTCGCTTTCTTCGTGACTCGGCCCTCCGTCCCCACGACATAACTTCTGCCGGTGGAATCGACACGCGTCGACAAGTGGCTGTGCGCGGTTCGGATCTTCAAGACCCGCACGCTGGCCACCGACGCGTGTGAGGGCGGACATGTGGAAGTGAACGACAGGGGAGCGAAGCCCTCCACTCCCGTGCGGGTGGGCGACCGGGTCGTCGTCCGGATCGAACACAGCGACCGCACGCTGGAGGTGGTCCGCGTGATCGACAAGCGAGTCGGCGCACCCGTTGCTGCCGAATGCTTGATCGACCACACGCCGGTCGTCGAGCGAGAGCGCTATGTGCCGGTGTTCGTGCGCGACGCCGGTGCCGGTCGTCCGACCAAACGTGACCGGCGCATCCTCGACCGCCTGCGCGAGTAACCGGAAGCGAGCCTCAGACGAGCGAACGGATGAGGTCGCAGATCTCGAGGGTGGTGCCTTCACCGGGGTTCGGGTAGGCCATCTTGTTGATCGTCACGGCGACCCCGAGTCCGAGTTCCGGATCGGCGAAACCGGTCGACCCGCCGGCACCGTTGTGACCGAATGCGCTCTCCCGTGGCCCCATGGGGGCGTGGACGAGGTTCCCCTTCAGGTCGGGGGCGACGCCACCCAGGACGAAGCCGATGCCACGTCGGACAGAGGGGCCGAGAACGCGATCCTTCTCTGCAGTTTGCAGTTCGTGCATCGACGCGATGCGACCCGGCGAAACCAGTGCCACGCCATCGATCGTCCCTCCGTTGGCGAGCGCGCCGTACATGCGAGCGAGCGCCCGGGCCGAGAAGTGGCCGTTCGCCCCCGGCATGCAGGCGGTGCGCATCTCGAGGTCGTTGAAGTGTTGCCACATCGCCTTCGGCATGGCCTCGAAGAAGGGGCTGTCCGCCGGAATCGGCAACCCCTCACCTGCCCCCACGATGGCCAACGTGGCCACGCGGTTCAGCACACTCGGCTCATCGGGGAAGCCGACGAAGAACTCGTCAGCCACCCCGAGTGGCCCGGCGACCTCCGTGCGCAGGACCTCGGAGAAGTGGCGACCGGTCGCACCACGGACGATGCCACCGACAATCCAGCCGTAGGTCACGGCGTGGTAGGCGTTCGTGGTTCCCGGCTCCCACGCCGGCGTCCCTGCGGCGACCCAGTCGAGCGCCGCATCCCAGTCGGTGAGGTGGTCTGGCTGGAAGTCGGGGGGCATGGCGTGAAGCCCCGCTTGATGGCTCATGGCCTGGGCGACCGTGATTGCGCCTTTGCCGTTCTGCGCGAACTCCGGCCAATACGTCGCCACAGGCGCGGCGTACTCGATGATCCCGCGGTCGGCGAGTTGGTGAATGACGAGAGCCGACGGTCCCTTCGTCGTCGAGAAGCTGAGGAACAGCGAGTCGTTGGCGACCGGCCGATCATCATCAGGGCCCAGCGTTCCAGCCGCAACGTCGATGATCGGTTCGCCGTGGAGGTAGGCGGCCACCTGCACGCCGATCTGACGCCCAGCGCCGATCTGGGCTTGCAGCAGTTCGAGCACGGCATCGTTGCGATCCATGCGGTCGAGTCAATCAGCAGGTTGTGCGGGAGCGCCAAGACCGGCGGGCTCGGGCCCGATGCGTTGGTCAGCGATCAGTGGTCGATGCGCCCGTACGCGGTCGTGGCCCCAAGGATCGACACCGCGGCGAGGATGGTGGCGATGAGGATCGACTTGCCGAGCGCGCCCGACGACGGGTTGCCGAGCGCCAGACCCCGTGCAGCATCGACCGTGTACGACAGCGGGTTGACCTTGGCCAGCGCCTGTAGCCATCCCGGAAGTGACGCGATCGGCACGTAGGCGCTCGAGGCGAACATCAGCGGGAACGTCACGAGCATGCCGGCGATCTGGGTTGTCTCGGGCTTCTTGACGAGTACTCCGATCCAGATGAAGAGCCAGTTCATGGCG
>JANPDB010000880.1:0-6891 GCA_031431255.1 Acidimicrobiia bacterium
ACCGGCCGGAATCAGATCCTCGACCGATACCTGTGTCCACATCACCTGCTGACGAACCTCAACACCACGCATCACCCCAGCATGACCAACCCCGACTCGAATCGCGAGGACTCACCCTGAGTTTTTCAGCACCCTGCTAGGCAGGACTTCCTCTCGGGCGTACGATCGACGGATGGAACCCGTAACTCCCCGCTTCCTCGCCACGTGGCTGGCCGGTGCGTTGACGCTCGCCCTCGCGATCGTCGGCGGCGGTGCGATCATGTCGACGGGTGGCGTGACGACCCCCCTGGCATCGGGGAAAGTTCTCGATGTCCGACCCTCAGCGGTGAGCCGATGCCTTATGGCCAACGGCAACGCCGGTCTGAAGATCAGCAACGTATGCCATGCCGTCCAATTGCCGGGCGGGATCGGGGTCGCGCCAGGCAGAGTAATCATGGGCGACGGGCAAGGCCGGATGGGCTCGATGGGTACACCAGGCATGCTTCAGCGGGTGTCGTTCCTCACGCTGCCCGATTCGAGAGAGTGTCAACGGTCGATCCTCTCCCCCGGCGTGTTCTCCGCCTAGACCACCAGCGGGAGTGCTCGCGCCTTCCGCGCTACGACCGGATAGCCGCCAGGACGTGCTTCGCGAGTCCGGTCAGGTCCATCGGAGCAAAGGTCTTGCGCGACTTCCACTTCGACACGTTGACCGATGAAGCGGCAGCGTGCGGCTCGCCCTGAGTTGTTGGACCACCTCGCGCAGAAGCACAGCCTGCCGAGACCGCCAACCTGCCTCATACGATCTTCGAGGTGTGGTTGCCCCAGTAGCGATCACGCAACAACCGCTTGTAGAGCTTGCCGGTTTCGAGTCGGGGCAGTTCGGTGGCGAAGTCGACCGAGCGGGGCACCTTGTAGGCGGCGAGGTGGCGCTTGGCGTGCTCGAGTATCTCGTGGGCCAAGGAGTCAGATGCCTCAACACCCAAAGCGAGCTGGACGACCGCCTTCACTTCCTCGCCCATCGTCTCGTTGGGCACACCGAAGACCGCGACATCAGCGACCTTCGGGTGCATGACGATGCAGTCCTCGATCTCCTGGGGATAGATGTTCACACCGCCCGAAATGATCATGAACGACTCGCGATCCGTGAGGTACAGATAGCCGTCGTCGTCGAGGTAGCCGACGTCGCCGAGCTTGGTCCACAGTGGATGATCGGGATGGCGCGCCGAGTCGGTCTTTCCCGGGTCGTTGTGGTATTCGAACGGCATCTCCTCTCTTTCGAAGAACACGACGCCCGGCGTTCCGTTCCGAACTTCGACGTCGGCGTCGTCGCAGATGTGCAGCTTCCCGAGGATCGGCTTGCCCACGGTGCCGGGGTGCGCCAGCCACTCGTCGGACCGACAGAACGTCATGCCGTTGAGTTCGGTCCCGCCGTAGTACTCGCAGATGATCGGGCCCCACCACTCGATCATCTGGCGTTTCACCTCGATCGGGCAGGGCGCGGCCGCGTGGACCGCGACCCGATGCGAGGACAGATCGTGAGCCGCTCGGTCGGCGGGATCGAGCTTCAGCATCTTCACGAACATCGTGGGAACCCACTGGCTGTGGGTGACCCTGTGCTGCTCGATCAGCATCAACGACTCGTTGGGATCGAACTTCTCCATGATCACGACCGTGCCGCCGAGGCTGTGGACCGCGGCCGTGAAGGCAAGCGGCGCCGAATGGTAGAGCGGAGCCGGTGACAGGTAGGTCGTCTCGGTGTCGAAGCCGTACAGCATCCTGCAGAGGTTGTCGAGGTTGGACGGTTCCGAGAACGGCCGACCGGTGAGCGGCCGTTTGATTCCTTTGGGCCGCCCGGTGGTGCCCGAGGAGTAGTTCATGAAGTCGCCGAGCATCTCCCCCGCGACGGGTTGGTTCGACGCGGCTGCGATCGCCGACTCGTACACATCGCAACCCGAAACCGGGCCATCGACGGCAAGCCGGAGGGTGCAGGTCGGAACGTGGTCGACCATGTCGGCCACAACGCCGGCCAGCGCCGCGGACGTCACCATCGACTTCGCCCCGGAATCGTTGACGATGTAGGTGGCCTCCTCCGCCGTGAGGTACTTGTTGACCGCGCACAGGTACATGCCCGAGCGGACCGCGGCCCAGTAGACCTCGTGGTAGCGGATGTTGTTCTCCATGAACAGCGCCACCACGTCGCCGGAGCGGAGCCCGGCTTCTCGCCACAGCGCCGCCAACCGACGACTCCGATCATCGAGCTCCGCGAAGGTGAGCGACTCACCGCTCCGCGCCATGATCGTTGCGACCTTGTCGGGCGAGGCCGAGACGTGTTCCGGGAGCGGCATGGTTCCTCCTGAGGGGCCGGGACTTGCGCAGCGTCGCGCTCGTCCAGCGAGTCTGTCGATCGTTGGCGCATCACTCAACTCGCGACGACGCTCACCATCAGACCGCCCCCGAGCGGTCGCTCCGGATGAGCCTCGAGCAGGGCGCCGTCGGCTCGGTCGTTCTCCAGACTCCGACCGCGACTCGCAATGTGTCGCGGCCCGCCCCGATCGCCGACTACGTGCAGCACGGTCGCGCCGAAGGCGGTTTCGTGGAAGGTGACGGCGGCGCCGGCTCGTGCGACCCACAGTTGGGGTTGGATGCTCGTCATCGGGCACCCTTATGCACGAGCGAGCGCCGACCGGCCACACCCGTCGGACGGTCTTGTCCCGGCTCCGACTAGTCGTCGTCGCGGTCTTGGTCGCGGTCGTCGTCGCCGCGTGGCACCGCGATCACGCCGTCGTCCCAGAACCGGACCTCCACCGGTGCACCACCGGCGACGGTGGGATCACCGAGGATCTCCAAGCACGAGCGCGACAGGTAGCTGCCGGTCGCTCCGGCGAAGCGGCCGGTGCCGCCCGTCCAGGTGTTCATCGACTTGCCCGCGATCTCGCCGGGATTGCACACGACGTCGGCCGGGTCCAGGTCCTGGCTCTTCATGCTTTGTAGCGTGGATGAGCGCATCTGGTAGGAGTTCGTGAGGATGCCCGCGGGGTTCACGATGGCTCGCACGAAATACCGGCCGAGCGGCGCGACCTGACCTCCCCCGCTCACGTCGACGATGTTGTCGCACCCTCCAGCGAGGCAGAGCGTGCCGGTGAGCGTCCCAGCGTTGTGGAGTGAGAACGTCTTCGTGCGTTGCGGTTTCTCCGACGCGCTGGCCGGCAAGGCCGTGCCGAGCCCGACCGTCGCCAGCACCGCTGCCGCGATCGGAACCCGCCACCGACGCGATGTCGGCCGTCGGTTGATCTGGAGCGGAGCAGCCGGAAGGTGGATGGTGTGCGTCATGGTGTCTCCTTGGTCGGGCGGGCGTTGGCCCGTCGGTGTTGCTCGACGACTCTGCGGTGGAGCGATAGCGATGCGATTGCATTTGCGCGTCACCAATCGCTGCGCTCGTCGGCGCCGGCTTCGCATTTCGACGAGAATCGCTGTTCTGGACCTATCGGGGGCGCGAATGATGATTCGAGTGCTGGGGCCGATCGAGATTTCCGACGACGCCGGGAACCATCTTGCGGTGGCAGGCGCGGCGCAACGACGTCTTCTGGCGATGCTGATGATTCACCGCGGGAGCGTTGTTCGGGCGGAACGGTTGGCTGAGGTGTCAGGGGTGTCGCTGGGGGCCTTGCGGGTGACGGTGTCGCGGTTCCGCAAGCTCGTGGGCGACGCTCTTGTCGTGACGGCAGCGGACGGTTATGTGTTGCACGCCGACGCTGTTGACGTGGACTCGGCTCGTTTCGAAACGTTGCTCGGTCATTCGCAACTGGCCGACGATGACCGCAAGGTTGCGTTGTTGGATGACGCACTCGGTGAGTGGCGCGGCCCGGCGTACGCAGAGTTTGCTGACGAGGAGTGGGCGCGGCCTGCGGCTGTGCGTCTGAACGAACTGCGGGCAGCCGCGGTCGAGGACCGTTTCGCTGCGCTTCTTGGAGTTGGGCGTTTCACCGACGCCAGCGCGGGACTGGAAACGCACACCGCGGAGTTTCCGTTGAGGGATCGGGCGCGAGGTTTGCTGATGCGCGCCTTGGCGGCGCAGGGTCGCCAGGCCGAGGCTCTCCGTGCGTATCAGTCGTATCACCGCTATCTGGGCGAGGAGATCGGAACTGAACCGTCCCATGAGCTACGCGATCTCGAGCGTCGTATCGCAACGGGATGGCACGATGCCACTCCAACACCAACCGGACGCATCGGGTCGCCTCGATCATCCGGAGACACCCGACGGTCGAATCTGTCAACCCCGGCAACGAGGTTCATCGGCAGAAGTGGAGAGGTCGAAACGGTGGTCGGGCTAGCACTGGTGAATCGGCTGATCACCTTGACCGGAGTCGGCGGAGTCGGCAAGACCCGGCTCGCCATCCAGGTCGCCGCCGAGCTCGTGCCCCAGTTCCCCGACGGCATCTGGTTCGTCGAGTTGGCCCCGGTCGGTGACCCGGCCGCCATACCCGACGCCGTAGCAACGACGATGGGCGTGATCGCGCAGCCCGGTTTGACAGTCACCGCAAGCTTGGCCCAGGCACTCGCCGGACGGCACCTGTTGATCGTGTTGGACAACTGCGAACACGTCATCGACGCAGCTGCCGATCTCGTCGAAGCGATCCTCGCCCGCACGAACACGGTGAAGATCATCGCTACCTCACGCGAAGGACTACGCATCGGAGCGGAGCACCTGTGGTCGGTTCCGTCCCTCGACACTGGTGGGGTGAACTCGGCCGCGGCGGAATTATTCATGGAACGGGCCCGAGCGGTGGCCGCCGGCTTCAGCGTGAATACCGACACCGACGCCACCGCGGTGACGGAGATCTGTACTCGGCTTGACGGGAACGCTCTGGCGATCGAGTTGGCGGCGGCCCGGATGGTGTCGATGAGCCCGACCGATGTCCGTGATCGTCTCGGTGACCGGTTCCGTCTCCTGACGGGCGGGCGTCGCGGGTTGGAGCGTCATCAGACGTTGCGTCACGCCGTGCAGTGGTCCTACGAACTCCTCACCGACGATGAACGGTTCGTTTTGCAGCATGCGTCGGTGTTCGCGGACGGCTTCAACCTTGCCGCCATCACCGATGTATGCGGGTCGTTCGATGAGTACGTGATGCTCGACCTCGTCGATTCGTTGGTCCGTAAATCTCTGGTCACCGCGCACCAACTGCCGGGTGGCCGCGCCCGTTACGGACTCCTCGAAACGATCCGCCAATTCGCCGAAGACCAACTACGCACGACCGGGACCATCGGCGAGGTCAGGGATCGTCACGCCCGCCACTACGCCGCACAAGCAATCGCCTACTGGGACATGTGGGACGGACCCGGCTTCGACACCGCCACCGACTGGGTTGAGGTGGAGTTCGCCAATCTGCGGGCCGGGTTTCGATGGGCCATCGACCGGTCCGACCTCGACACCGCAACGGCAATCGCCGCCCACACAGCAATGCTCATCATCGGTCTGCAACAGTTCGAGCCGTTCCAGTGGGCCGAAGCACTCCTCCCCGCGGCGATCGCCGCCGATGTGCGACAGCTGCCGCGTCTGTACGTCGCCGCCAGCCACTGCATCTACGTGGGTCGGCCGGAAGACGCTGTCGGGTACGCCCAGGCCGCATCGGCATTGCAGGACAACCCCGGCTACCAACCCTTCGACCCGGCATGGGCCCCGTCCAGGGAAGCGCACGCCCACTTCGTGGCCGGGCGGCCCGACCGGTACGTGGAGATCAACGCCGCTCTGGCCACCCGGCCTGGCCTCGCCCGGGTCATGGGTCTGCGCGGACAGGTACTCGGTCTCGCGACGGTGCGACGGTCTGGTGAAGCGATGGCGATCGCCGAAGACGCCCTCAACGCAGCCCGGGCCCACGCCAACCCGTACTGGATCGCCTCCGCTTACAGCGTGTGCGGAGTGGCGTTCACCAAGACCGACCCGGCGCGGGCCCTCGACAGCTATCGTGGCGGACTCGCCTACACCCGACAGCACCGACTCCCACAAGTCGAAGCGCTCATCGCAAAGCACGCCGCTCTGCTGGAAGCGGTTCACGGTGACCTCGACCAGGCCCTCACCCTGTTCACCACCGCCATCAACTCATTCCATCAAGCCGGCAACCCGGTCGAACTCACATCCACGTTTGCGAACCTGGCCGTGTTCTTCCGGATCACCCGGCCCGAGATCGCGGCCACCCTCCAGGGCACCACCACCCACTTCCCCCCCCGCAACTCGATCATCCTCTTTGCGGCTGTGATCGATCATGTCCGGAACACGCTCGGCACCGAGACCTTCGACCGCTGCGTCGCCACCGGAGCCGCCATGGACACCGCTGAAGCCGTCCGCTACGCCCACGCCCAGATCGAGGCGGCCCGCTCCGAACATCACGGCGCCGTGGAGGTTCCCCGGCAACCGGCCAGTGCGAACTCACCCTCGGAGCGCAAACTTCGTCTTGTGAAGGGCGCTTCGGCGCAACGGTGAGCCGGCCGCACACTCCCGGCCGGAGTGTTTGAGGCGAGTGCTCGGTACCTCTCGGCGATAAATCCACTGCGCGCGTAGCAATTCAAGGAGTGATCTCGGATGCAAGAGTGGGGCGGGAGTATCCCGAAGGCTCGACCCTTGCTCAGGAACGTCGAATCGTGGACAGGAAGTCCGGTGTGTTGCGCCGGGACGCGAACTGTCAAGCTGCCGGTCGGACTTCCGACGGCTATTGATGCCAATGCAGGCGTGCATTTGGGAGCGTCATGGGACACTCATTTAGTGGGCTCCGTTTGCCAAGTCGAGCCATCACCGTAGGTGTACACAACTTCAGAAAATGAGTCGGTGGCAAAGCAGTAAAAAAGACTGAGCGCTTGATCGGATTCGTTGACGATCCGGTGCCATGCGTTTCCCGGGATGAAGACTGTGTCGCCCTT
>JANPDB010000881.1:0-8594 GCA_031431255.1 Acidimicrobiia bacterium
GGGTCGGCGCGCGGCCGGTGGCGATGATCGGGGGGTGGTGGGTCCCCGGGTTGGCGGGGTGCTGCAGGTGGGGGGGGTGGGGGGTGGTTTGGTGGGGTGGGGGGGACTTTGGGGGGGGGGGGGGGGGGGGGGGGGCTCGGATTCGGCGCCTCGGATGCCAACGACTCCTTCTACGACGTGACCGCCACGCCGGGCGGTGGCGGCGGCGGTTCGTCGTACGCACCGGGAGGCACGACGGGCGTCAGCTCGGCCGCTGCGTCCGTCACCATCACGTTCGTCACGCCGACGCTGGGTGCGCCGACCGGCGTCGCCGCAGTTGCGGGTGATCGCGCCGCGACCGTCTCGTGGGTGGCGCCCGCCTCCCAGCCCGGTGGGGTCACGGGCTACACGGTGACGGCCACGAACGTTGCGGTTCCTTCCGACATCGTCACCAAGACCGTCGGCGGCACTCCGCCCGCCACGTCGACGACGGTCACCGGCCTCCTCGGCGGGTTCGAGTACGAGGTGCGAGTCGTTGCCACGAACGCGACATCGACATCGCTGCCGTCGACGCTCACCGCCGAGTCCCTCGTCACGCCCGACCAAAAGGCGACGATCCAGGGAACACCGCCGAATGGCACCGTCGGGCAGCCCTACTCCTTCGCGTTCGATCGGCGAGGGGTGCCACTCCCGAGCGTCGCACTCACCGCCGGGACGATCCCTCCCGGTCTGACGCTCGACACGGCCACGCTCGCCGAGACTGCGCTCACGGGCACACCCACGAGCGCCGGGACTTGGTCGTTCTCGCTCACTGTCAGCAACGGCTACGGCCCAGTTACGCTTCCGGTCACGCTGACCGTCACCGGCGTGGTCGCCGGTCCCCCAACGAACGTCACGGCGACGGCCGGCAACGCGTCGGCACTGATCGCGTGGGTCGCACCCGCGTCGACCGGTGGCACGGCGCTGACCGGGTACGGGGTCGCTGCGACCGACATCTCCGATCCGACCGCCGCCCCCGTCACAACCAACGTGGACGCACTGGTGCTGTCGACGGTCGTGCCGGGCTTGACCCCTGCGCACAACTACACGTTCCGGGTCGTCGCGGTGAACGCCGCCGGCTCGTCGGCGCCGTCTGCGATCGCCGGCCCGGTCACACCGTTCGCGCCGCCCACCATCGCCGGAGCGCCTGCAACGGTGACCGCGGGCGTCGCCGCGTCCTTCGCGTTCACCGTCACCGGTGCGCCGTCGCCGACCGTCACCGTGACCTCCGGGTCGCTCCCCGCCGGGATGTCGGTGTCCTTCGCCGGCGTGCTGTCTGGAACCCCCACCGCCACGGGAGTGTCGACGTTCACGCTGACCGCGTCGAACGGGCACAGCCCCGCGGCGTCGGTGACCGTGCAGCTGACCGTGGTCGCCGGCGACGCGGCGACGATCTCGCCGAGCGCCGGCAACACCCAAACGGCAACGGCCGGGCAGGCGTTCGCGTCACCGCTCGTGGCCTTGGTGCTCGATGCCAACGCGAATCCCGTGCCCGTCGCGGCCGTGACGTTCACGGTGACATCCGGGACCGCGTCGTTCCCCAGCGGTTCTTCCGTGACCGTCTTCTCCGACGGCGCCGGGTTGGCAACTGCGCCGCTGTTGAACGCCGGCGGGACGGCTGGCGCGGTGAGCGTGCTGGCAACGAGTGGCGCTGCGAGCGCGGCGACGTTCACCGAAACCGTCGTGGCCGCCGGCCCAGCGCGCGCCGACCTCCAGGTCACGATCGCCGCGCCGGCGAAGGTGGCGAAAGGGACGACATTCACGACGACCGTCACCGTGAGGAACGTCGGTCCCAACGCAGCCGGCGCGCTGCTCACGGTGATCGAACCCGGGAGCAACCTGACAATCGTGTCCGTCTCGAGCGGTGTCCTGCAATCCGGCTCGGCGTTGATCGCGTCTCCGAGTCTTCCGCTCAACGCCACGCTGACCTACACCGTGACCGCCAGGGCCGGCACTCGTTCGGCGACTGCCAGGTTGGGCGCGGCCGCCGCGTCGGCCACCCGGGACCCCAACTTGTTGAACAACGCAGCCCTGGCGTCGATCGTGGTAGGCCCGTGAGCATCGTCAACAGGGTCAACACCTTTCAACAACGCTCAAACGCAGTGCCTCACGTTCACCAGCACGAGATCGAATCGAAGGAGCAGCACATGGGACCACAGATGTCGAACACGAGTTGGGACGTCTACCGAGAGATCCACAAGGCGATGCGATTCGCGTTGTTCGGCGTGACCGCGCGAGCGGGCGCCACTGCGGCAGATGACGACGCCGGCGTCGCCGCGCTCCTGCGCGAGTGGGACGACGTGTGCCTGGTGCTGCTCGGCCATCACGGCCACGAAGACGACTTCTGCGACCCGCTGATCGAGACCCACGCACCCCAACTGCGCGGCGAACTCGAGGAGTCCCACCTAATGGCCGACGGCGTGATCGCCAGGCTGCGGGCCTCGGCGGGAAGGATCGCCGCCAGCGCGAGCGGGGATCGGTGGAGCCTGTTGCGCTCGTTCTACCTCGACCTGGCCGACTTCACCGGTCAGTACATCGATCACCTCCGCTTCGAGGAGGACGTCGTCATGCCGGCGCTGAATGCCGCGATGACGAACGCGGAGCTCGAAGCGGTGACGAACATGATCCGCGGCAGCGTGCCACCGCCGGAGATGTGCGTGTTCATCCGCTACATGGTGCCGTCGATGAACTTCGCCGAGCGGCTCGACATGCTCGGTGGGATGCATGCCGGTGCCCCGCCGGACGTGTTCGAGATGTTCCGGGCGGCGGCGCAGGCCGCGCTGCCGTCGAACGAGTACCGAGCGGTGGCCGAAGCCGCAGGGTTCGTCTGACGTCCGGGGTCGCGTCGCGCCAGGACACGACGCGACGCATCGGGCCTTGATCGGGTGTGCAACACTCGTTCGCATGGCCGGACGTGGGATCGTCATCTCCGGACCGTCGTGCCCGTAACGCCTGTCTTTAGCGGAAAATTCTTTCGCGAAGGTGAGCTGTGGAACGTGGGGCTGGGCGCCGAGCACGCGGTGGTGGCGCATCGCAAGGGCCTCGCCGATGTGGCCCGGCTCCTCGGCCGGCCGGGGGTCGAGGTCCACTGCCTGGACCTCGTCGACGCGGCGGTCGTCGAAGGCGACCTCGGCCAGACGATCGACGCTGCAGGGCGAAGCGTCATCGAGCAACGGATCCGCGATCTCCAGGAAGATGTCGAAGACGCGCGCGGCGACAACGACCTCGGGTGCCTCGAGCGAGTCGAGCGCGAGCTCGATGAGCTGGTCGACGACCTCACGCGGCAACTCGGCCTCGGTGGGCGCTCTCGACGGATGGGTGGGACGGTCGAGCGAGCCCGCAACACCGTCTCGTGGCGGGTCCGCTCGACCCTGAAGTCCATTGGCGAGGTCGCACCCTCGCTGGCTCGGCACCTGACCCACAGCATTCGCCTCGGCACGTTCGCGGTGTACGCACCGGAGCATCCTGTTGCCTGGGAGCTGGCCGGCCGAGGCGACGACGGAGGTTACGCGGGGCGTGCAGCCGCCTCTCCGGCCCCGAGCGCTGCTCCGACCGCTCCGGTGCTTCCCGGGGTGCTGCGTCGATTCGGGTTCATCGGCCGACCCGCCGAGATTACCCAACTGTCGAAAGCCTGGATCGACCGGGTGCGTGTAGTGCTGGTGTCCGGTGAGGCAGGCGCCGGGAAGACTCGCCTCATTGGCGAGTTCGTCACCGCGCTGGAGCCGCGCCCGCAGATCCTCTGGGGTTGCTGCACCGCGGATCGTCTGGGTGCATACGAACCGTTCGTCGAGCCGGTTCGTCAGCTCATGCGCAGGTCGGACGCGTCGGAGTATGCCGGTGCGGAGCTCGCTCGGCTGGTGCCCGAGCTGGCAGGGGAGCAGCAGTGGCTGATCGGACCGAGTCGTGCCGAGCCGGATGTCGAACAGCGCCTTCTGTTCGAGGCGGTGGTCCAACTGCTCGCAAGCGCAGGCCCCGCCGTGCTTGTCCTCGAGGACCTGCATTGGGCCGACGCCGCGTCTTTGGCGCTCTTGGCGTTCCTGGCCGGCAGCCCGTCGTTGGACGAGGTGACCGTGCTCGGGTCGGTCCGCTCGACGGACCAGAGCCCGTCGAACGCCGCCACGCTCACCGATCTGCGCCGCGTCGCTCGGCTCGAGCGACTCACGCTCGGCGGTCTGACCCCTTCGGAGGTGGGCACGCTCGTGCGGTTGATCGCCGGCCGCAGCGTCCCGCCAGCCTTGGTCGCCACGGTCATCGACGCGACTGAGGGCAACCCGCTGTTCATCGAGGAGCTCACCGAGCATCTCCTCGCCGTCGACCCCACGTCGCCGGCGACGACGATGACGGTACCGGCCAGTCTTCGAGACACGATCGGGCGTCGGCTCGAGACGCTGTCGCCAGACGGCCTGGCGCTTGTGCGCTCCGGCGCCGTGCTCGGCCGGGTGTTCGATCTCGATCTTGCCGGCCGCCTCGCTGACCTCGATGGCAACCGGTTGCTCTCGGCGTGCGACGACTTGCTGCTGTCGGGACTGATGACCGAAGCGTCGGCGGTGGCGCTGTCGTTCAGCCATGCGCTCGTGCAATCCGATGTGTACGAGACGACGTCGGCCCCGCGTCGCCTGACACTTCATCGGCGTGCTGCCGAGTTGCTCGAGCACGCGGTGGATGGCGGCCGCGACAACCGGGACTCCGTCGTGTTCGACGTCGCCCGCCATTGGGCGCTCGTCGCCGCGGTCGATGTTCGAGCCGCGTCTTCGGCGGCACGGTGGGCGCTGCGAGCCGGCGATGCGGCGGCGGCCGCGGCGGACATCGACGAGGCGATCGTCCGGTACGAGCAGGCGTCGGTGCTGTGGGGCGATGACCGTGGGGCGCGTGCCGTCGCCCTCGTCCGGCTCGGCCGGGCGTTGTCATCGTTGGGCCGCGCCGACGACGCCGACGAACAGTTCCGGGCTGCTCGGCTCCTCGCTGAAGCGGTTGGCGACGCCGAGCTGTTCGCCGAAGCGGCGATCGGACTCGCCGCCACCGTCCGGTACGGGCATCACGATCTCGAGCGCATCGATGCACTCGAACGAGCGATCGAACTGCTCGGTCCCGACGAACACGTGCTGCGCCCTACCGCGGCCGCGATGTTGAAGCGGCAACTCGGCTTCGAATCATCAGAGGATTCGTACCGGCGCCGACAGATCGCGGCCCGTGTCGTGCTCGATGTGCTCTCGGGTGACGACCTGCAGCCTGCGCTGCTGCTTTCCCTCGGCGCAGCTCGCGACTCCATCGTCGTCGACGATCCGGTGGTGCTCGACCGCGTGAGCCGTCAGATCGTCGCAGCCGCCTCATCGCCGCGGAACCTCGCGGTGCTTGCGAACGGGTGGTACGGGCGGGCGTGGGCCGCGTTGGAGCTCGGCGACGGGGTCGGGTGGCGCGAATCCGTCGCCGCGTTCTCGGGTTTGGCGGACGAGCTGCGCCTGCCCTACGAGTTGGCGCTTGCGGCCACCATGGAGTCGACGAGCGCGCTGATCGCTGGCCGATACGCCCGGTCCGAGGAGCTGTCGCTTCGGGCGCTCGCGCTGGCCACAGAAAGCGGCGATCCCAACGCCAGCGCGGTGCATCTCACCGGCACCGTGATGCGCGGCCTCGATCTCGGTCATGCCGTCGCGATGCTGCCCCTGGTGGAATCGATGCGCACGCAGCTGGCGGAGGTGCCGACGTTCATGGCCGGATGGGCGATGACCACGGCGGCTGCGGGCGCCCACGATGTCGCCCGCTCGCTGCTGCACGAGCAGGCAGCCGTCGGGTTCGACCGCGTCCGCCGCGATCTCGAATGGCTTCCGGTGATCGGCTTCTTCTGCCATGCGTGCGCCGGCGTCGGCGACGTCGAGGTCGCTCCGACGTTGTACGACTTGTTGATCGCGAACCCCGCGCGCACCGTGCGGGTCGGACCGCTGGCGGGCTGGTGGGGACCGACCGACCATCACCTCGGCGCGCTGTGCCGGGTCATGGGGCGTCTTGACGAGTCGCAGCGTCGGCTACGCGACGCGCTCGACGTGTGCGATCGGCTCGGCGCTCGTCCGTGGGAGGCACGGGTGCGCTTCGAACTCGCCACGGTGGTCGAGCTGCTGGGCGACCACGACGGGGAAGCCGACCGGCTTCGCGCCGCGGGACATCGGATCGCGGACGACCTCCACGCCCCCGGCCTGCGTTCGCTCGTGCCCTGACGCGTCAGCCCTCGTGGAAGCCTCCCCACGAACGCAACGCCACGAGCACGGCCGAGTACACGATCGTGCCGTATGGAGATGCAAACTGGATCTCGGTCCGAGCAGCGCATCATTGGCGCGTGCCGCTCGCAACCGGCGTTATACGCGTGACCGGTCGCTGTGGCTGATCCTCGCCTCGGCGTCAAGACCGTTCTTCCTCGCTGCGCTGCGGGAGCTCCGTCTTGACTCCGTCGCTGCGGTCTGCGGGAGGGGCAGCCAAGGTCCGGCTGGTGCCGGAGGCCTGAAGATTTTGTCGCGCTCGGGTCGTAAGCGTCCCTTGTGGTGGTGGGGTTCTAGGGTGCTTGAGGTATCCACCAGCGGGTGAGCCGTCATCGTCGGTCGGGAGACCACCGACGTGATCCGTGCTGCCGGTCCGCTCGCCTGGGTGGTAGTCAACCACGTCTACGGATCACCGGCCGCATCCACCCGATCCGTGACTGCGTCGACACGCACCCTTGCCAATGATCTTCGTCTCAGCAAGGACACGTGTGCTCGAGCCCTTCGGACACTTCGCACAGCCGGGCTCATCAACGTCGAGACCACTCGTATAGAGCATGGGCGCTTCGGCACCGTCCGATACCGGCTCCTCGCACCACCCAAGCTCGTACGTACACAGACGATCCAAGCCCACGACGTCGAGCCACCGCAGCCAGCAGCAACCTCGACGCCTCGTCCCCAGCCACCGGACCCTCCGAGCAGCTGACGCTGCTCGCCTTCGATTGAAGGCCATGTCCGCCCACTCACCTCGGCAGCAACCAAAGAAGACCAAGAAGCTGCACACACTTGCACTGCAAGTGCCCGTAGACCATCGGCGAATGCTTGATACCGCGACGGAGAAAGGTTGCTGCCACTCCGCAAGGAACGCGAGATACACATTGGGAGCTTCCGATGGAAGCCCAGCGATGGTTGCCGCCGTCGGCGAAGGGCCCATCGGTATCCGCTACAAGGGGAGACACGATGTCGGGTCGCGGCTACCCAGAACCTTGATCGCTGTCCTGTCGCTCCGACCGGTCACGGTCGTCTGAGACAGGACTCCCTCCCCGGTCGGTCGTTGGGCTGACGCCCCGCCCCTCCGTTGCGGGTTGTCCCCGACCGGTCGCGTTGAGTCGGCCCGCCCGAACGAGTGCTTCTTTCGCTGCCACGAAAGGTGATGCGTTCGCTCGCTACGCAATTCGAATGCTGGCGAAAGCCCCGTCGACTGCTTCGCGGGTTTCGTTGTCGCTGTCGGGCCAGAGGTGCGCGTAGGTGTCGAGCGTTTCCATCGCCGAGTTGTGGCCAAGGCGGTGTTGCACTGCTTTCACCGAGCAACCTCGGGCAATGAGCAGCGATGCGTAGAAGTGGCGCAGGTCATGGAAGGTCGCAGTTCCCGGAAGCCCGTTGGCGTCGGCGGCGCGATGCCACGCCGTGTTGAACGTGTTTCGCCGAAGCGGTCGCTGCTCGGTGTTGGTGAAGACGAGTCGTTGCGGGCCTTCGCCGTGCTCTGCGAGATGTGCGGCGAGCAGGGCGACGACGGTGGTGGGCAGAGGGACCGTTCGCTGGCTGGCCTCGCTTTTCGGGGGCCCGAATTCGGGAACGCCCCCGACTGCTCCGACCAACTGACGGTCGACGCGCACGGTTCGGCGAAGGAAGTCGATGCGGTCGACGGTGAGACCAAAGCACTCACCTTGCCGCATGCCGGTCCCGGCGGAAACAGCACGAGCGCTCGGTAGCAACGAGGCATCGAGTCAGCGAGCAGGGTCACCTGCTCGACGGAGAGCGGAATGATCTCGGCCCGGGTCTTCTTCGGCAGAGTGATTCGGAGACATGGCGAAGCCGGGATGAGTCTGTCGGCAACGGCGGACTTGAAGATCGTCGCCACCCATCGATAGACGAGTTCCACCGACCCAGGGGCCAGCACTTCGCTTCGTCCCTTGACCCAGGACTGGATGTCGCTGCGTCGCACCGCGCCGAGCGGAAGGTGCCCGAAGATCGGATAGGCGTGCAGCCGGAGGTAGGTCTCCGTTTGCGCGGCGGTGGAGCGCCGGTGGAGCTGTCCGGCGCGCCACTGCTCGGCGTAGTCCTGGAACCGTATGCGCCCCGCTTGCGGGTCGATGTAGACGCCGCGCGCAAGGTCTCCACGCAGTGCGTCGGTGAAGCGTTCGGCATCACCCTTGCGGTCGAAGTGTTTCGTCTTTTGCGGTCCTCCGGGGAACTCGCGCCATCGCGCGCGATAGGTGCCGTCGGGTCGTTTCTCGATGCTCGCCATGTGATCCTCCGTTGTGCTCGCGGACCGATTTTCGAGCACGAAAAAGAAGGTGTCGGACTGGTCGATCAGTCCTCAATCAGTCC
>JANPDB010000882.1:0-1690 GCA_031431255.1 Acidimicrobiia bacterium
GGAACGCGTTGCCCGGTCGGTCGACGTGCCGGTCGTGGCGGCGTCGGAGGAGATGTCGGTGATCACGGTCTACCGGGCCGATCAGCGCCATCAGATCGAACCGATCAGCGACGTGCTCGACCGGTCCTCGCAGGCGCTCGCTACGCTCGAGCGTTACCGTAACCGCCTCGACGCAGTGCTAAGTACACTTACAAATCACGAGCTCGATGGACACGTCACGAAACGCGAGCTGGCTGTCGCACTCCAGCGGGTGGAGATGGTGCGTCGTCTCGGTGAGGAGACGCGCGGCTTCACGATAGAGCTCGGTGATGACGGCCGCTTGGTCGAGCTTCAACTGAGCGAGCTTCTCGCTGGCGTCGACCGCGAGCGTGAGTTCCTGGCCAAGGACTACCGCCTCCCCGGCATCGACAGGCTCGCAGGATTGTCCACCGAGAATCTGCTCGACCTCGACGAGGTCATCGATGTGATCTGGCACGGGGAACGCACGCCGACCGGAACTCGGGGCGTGCTCGTGCCGAAGGGATACCGGGTGCTGGCGCGGATCCCTCGCCTCAACGACACCGTGATTGCCGACGTGGCCGAGCACTTCGGCGGCCTCCCCAAGTTGGTGCAGGCTAGCGTTGTCGGTCTGACGCAGGTCGATGGGGTCGGTGAAGTTCGCGCCCGCAAGATCCGCGAGGGGCTCGCCCGAATCCTGGAGGCGTCGAGCCTCGGCTGAGCCGTGGTGCTTTGCGATGCGCTCAGGTGGAGCGCATGGTCAGCTTGCGGCGATCGACGATCCGGTAGGTGCGCTCGCGCTGGTCGAGCCAACCGAGACGCACGAACGCGGCGATGGCTTTGTTCACTCGCTCGCGCGACGCGCCGATCATCCCGGCCAGTTCCTCCTGGGTGATCGGGAGCGTGAACTCGTCGTTTTCGCCGGCGATCTCGAGCAGCCGCTTGGCGGTTCGACCGGTCACGTCGAGGAACACCGAGTCGGCCAACGCTTCGTCCGCGGCGCGGAGGCGGCGCACGAGGAGCCCGAGAACGCTCCAGAGCGCCTTTGTGTCGCCTTCGAGGTAGGCGCGCAGAACGCTGAAGGGCACGGAAACGACATCGGATGTTTCGAGGGCGCGGGCCCCGGCCGACCGGCCGGTGTCGTCAAACAGCGCCATCTCGCCGAACAGGTCACCTGGTCCCATGAGGGCGAGCACCGATTCGCGTCCGTCCGACGAGGTGTTGGCAATCGCGATGCGTCCCGAGAGTACGAGGAAGAGTTCGTTTGCGGGATCGGTCTCTTTGAACACGTAGTCACCGCGGTGGTGGGTGGTCTTTCGTGCTGCGGAACCCAAGGTGGACAGCGCTTCGTCGTCAAAACCGGCGAAGAATTCGTTCGATCGGAGAGCGTCGGGATGGACCACGCGTGACAGGCTACTGCGGACCTCCGTTCGATGATGTGACGACAGCCACAAACCGCCCCTGCCGAGAAGGCTCGGCGCCCCCTGTGCCAGCACGTCTCGGGAACTTCCGTCCTTCCGGTAGACTGGCAAGCCGCTAGTTCTTGTGTTCACGCTGTTCGCGGCACAAGTGGTCCCCAATCAGGAGCCGCTCCATGACGACGTTTGACGTCGGCGACAAGGTCGTCTACCCGCACCACGGTGCAGCCATCATCGAACGACGGGAGAAGCGCACCATCAATGGTGAAGAGCGC
>JANPDB010000883.1:0-2536 GCA_031431255.1 Acidimicrobiia bacterium
GCCGCCACGATCTCGCCCTGCTCGGTCACCCGCAGTGCGCCGTTCACGCTCCCCGGCGGTTGGGCGAGGATCGCTTCGTAGGCCGGGCCTCCGCCGCGGCCAACAGTTCCACCCCGACCGTGGAACAACCGTAAGTGCACGTTGTGTTTGGCAGCGACTTGGACGAGGTCGCCTTCGGCACGATACAGCGCCCAGTTCGCCGCGAGGTACCCGCCGTCCTTGTTGGAATCGGAGTATCCGAGCATCACCTCCTGGCTGTCGCCGCGGCTTCGCACACGGGCGCGGTACCAAGAGTCGGTGAGCAGTGCCTCCAAGGTGGCCCCGGCATCGCGGAGGTCGTCGATGGTCTCGAAGAGCGGCACGATGTCGACCTCGATGTCCGCCTCCTTGGTCAGGACTGCCACCTCGAGAAGATCGCTCACGGCGCTGCACGCCGAAATGACGTAGTGAGGAATAGCCGCCGCGCCGATCCTCCGAATGCCCTCCGCTGCGGCGTCGACAATGGCGAGCTCGCTTGTCGTCCTCTCCGAGTAGGTCGCCCGGGGCAATCGGAGCGGGCGTGGCGTCGCCAACTCGGCGAGAAGCACCGAACGCCGTTGCGACTCGTCGAGGGCAAGGTAGTCCGGGCACACGGGTGCGGTGGCGAGGAGCTCGGCGACGGTCTGCTCGTGCACCGCGGCGTTCTGTCGAAGATCGAGACCGCAGAGGTGGAAGCCGAACAACGCGACATCGCGTCTCACGGGAACCACGATGGCCTCTGCCACCGATGCCGCGCCGTGTCCCGCCAGTGATTCGATGACGATGTCGAGGTCAAAGATGAGCTCGGCCGGTGAGGCGTAGGGCTCGCGCGCCGTCTCCAGGATCGCCACGGGAACCACGCCGATCGAGCGCAGGCACGAACCGGCGAGCCGACCCTGCATGCCTCGCAATGCGCGACGGTACGGCTCATCGGCGCGAAAGGGAGAGTCGTCGCCGGAGGCATCGGCGAGCGCGTCGAGGTCCGCAGTCGGTGTGACAAGTCGCGACGACATCGAGAGCTCGATGGCGAGACGCCCGAGCGCGGTCAGATGATGCGAAAAAGCGATGCCTGCCTGGCGATCGAGTGCGTAACGAACAACATCGGCGGTGACGAACGGGTTGCCATCGCGATCGCCGCCGATCCATGAACCCATCCGGATCACCGGAGCGAGCTCACCGTCGGCGAGCTCGGGCCAGCGCCTTGCGATCTCCGACCGGGCTTCGTCCTGGAGATTTCCGATCGCCCGGAACAACGAAAGGTCGTAGTAGCCGAGGGCTTCATTGATCTCGTCACGGACGCGCAGCCGACTGAGCCGCAAGATCGCGGTCTGCCACAGCATCAGCACACTGAGGCGGAGCTGCCGCTCGACCTCCTCGCCGCGATCGCCCGGACGGGCGAGCAGGTCGGCAATGACTCGCTGTGTGTCGAGAATCGTCTTCCGGCGCACCTCGGTCGGATGGGCGGTCAGCACCGGGCTCACCCGGAGACGTCCGAGGACCGAACCAAGACGCTCCGCGTCGACGCCGGCCGAGAGGAGATGATCGAGGCTCGCGGCAAGGCTGCCGACCTGAGGAGGTGAGCCTGCTTGGCGGTGGTACCGGCGCCGACGATTCGAATGGACGTCCTCGGCCACATTGGCCAGGAGCGTGAAGAGGCTGAATGCCCGGACCACGTGCAGTGCGGTATCGATGTCGAGCCCATCGAGAACGGAAACCAGCTCGGGGTTGTGGACACCGGCACGGCGGGCGTCAACGGCGAGACGGCGGACCTTCTCGACAACATCGTACACCTCGTCGCCGGCCTGTTCGCGGATCACGTCACCGACGAGCCTCCCGACGAGGCGGATGTCATCGTCGAGTTGGGCGTCCTTCTCCTGATTTGCGGTGGGCACCCCTCCAGTGTGGCTGGATCGCCAGGAGTGATCGTGCAGCGTTCGTTACGATTGCGAGACGTTCGGACCTGCGCCGCTCATCGTCGGGGCGGTGGGGCCGGCCACGACGCGGACGGGGAACGACGGAGACAGGAACGTCTCGCTCCGGTCGGAGGCAGACGGGTCGGGGTTTCCCGTGATCGAGTAGCGGAGGACATAGGACCCGGGGGAGATTCCGGCCGCCGGCCCGCCGTCGCAATCGGCGATGCGAAGGTCGGAAAGGGGACGACTCGGCCGATCCGATCGTCCGCGGATGCCGTCCTTGGGTTCACGGAAAATCGCGAGGACGGCGAGGGAGTTCGGCTCAAGAAGATAGGCCGCAAACGGTCCACCTGCGCTGGACGGGAGGGCACCGCCGGCCGCAGCGGTAATCCACGCGTGGGACCGGAGATCGCGGCCGTTCGTGATTTCGGCTGTTCGGCTGGTCGACCAGCCGACAAGGGCAGCCGACCCGCCGGGCCGTGGCAGTGAGGTGCAGTTCGAGCGGCCGACTCCGTCGGGAATCACGACGACGGCGGACGAAGCGACCGTCGAGGATCCTCCCGTCCTTGGCTCCGGCCGCACGTCGAGTTCCGACGACCCGGGTG
>JANPDB010000884.1:0-6108 GCA_031431255.1 Acidimicrobiia bacterium
CGACGTGAAGGCCGCGGACCGCGCCCACGTGTTCCACTCCTGGTCGGCCCAGGCCGCGCTCGACCCGGCGGCCATCGCCGGGGCCCAAGGCAGCTGGATCTGGGATTACGACGGCAAGCGCTATCTCGACTTCTCGTCGCAATTGGTCAACGTCAACATCGGCCACCAGCACCCCAAGCTCGTCAAGGCCATCCAGGACCAGGCTGCCAAGCTCTGCACGATCGCCCCGTTCCACGCCAACGACGCCCGCAGCGAAGCGGCGCAGCTGATCGCCGAGCGCGCACCTGAGGGCCTGAACAAGGTGTTCTTCACCAACGGCGGAGCCGACGGCATCGAACATGCCGTCCGGATGGCCCGGCTCCACACCGGGCGGTCCAAGGTCCTCACCACGTACCGCAGCTACCACGGCGCCACCAGCGGGGCAATCATGATGACGGGCGATCCACGACGGTGGGCGAGCGAGCCCGGCACGCCCGGCTACGTGCACTTCTGGGGGCCGTACTCCTATCGCTCGGCGTTCCACTCCTCGTCGAACGAGGAGGAATGCGTGCGGGCACTCCAGCACCTGCGAGACGTGATCATGGTGGAAGGACCGCACACGATTGCCGCGATCACGTTGGAGTCGGTCGTCGGAACGAACGGGATCCTGGTGCCGCCGAACGGCTACCTCCAGGGGGTGCGCGACATCTGCACCGAGCACGGGATCGTGATGATCGCCGACGAAGTCATGGCCGGCTTCGGCCGCTGCGGTGAGTGGTTCGCCATCAACCACTGGAACGTGACCCCCGATCTCATCGTGTTCGCGAAGGGCGTGAACTCGGGCTATCTGCCGATCGGTGGGGTGGTGATCTCCGATGCGATCGCCGCAACGTTCGCCGAGCGCGTCTACCCCGGTGGCCTCACCTACTCGGGCCATGTGCTCGCCTGCGCCTCGGCGGCGGCGAGCATCAAGATCTTCGAAGAAGAAGGCATCCTCGAGCATGCCCGGGCGCTCGGCCGCGTGATCGGCCATGAGCTCTGCGAGATGGCCTCACGGCATCCGTCGATCGGTGAGGTCCGAGGCATCGGGGTGTTCTGGGCCATCGAACTGGTGAAGAACCGTGCGACGCGCGAACCGCTGGTGCCGTTCAACGCGTCGGGTCCCGCCGCCGCCCCGATGACCGAGCTCGTCGTCGCGTGCAAGGCAAAGGGCCTGTGGCCCTTCACCCACTTCAACCGCATCCACGTGGTGCCGCCCTGCACCACGTCGGTCGACGACGTGCGTCTCGGGCTCGGCATCATCGACGAAGTGCTGTCGCTCGCCGACGCCCGCGTCGAGGGCTAAGCGACCGCGCCCGAGGCGGATCTTCGCTCGTTTGTGTTCGGCAGATGAACTGCCGACGAACGTCGTGTTGCCCACGGTGCACACGTGCGAACGCGCCCGTACCCTCGTCCGATGACGACTACGGACTCCTCCTCGCCCGCCGCCGACACCTCGATGGCGGCATTTCTCCGCGGACTCCCGAAGTGCGAATTGCACGTCCACATCGAGGGCACGCTGTCGCCCGAGCTGAAGCTCGCGCTCGCCGAACGCAACAAGATCGCGCTCGATCAGAAGACCGTGGCCGAGGTCGAGGCGTCCTACGTGTTCGACTCGCTGGCGAGCTTCCTGACGATCTATTACCCGGCGATGCAGGTGCTGCAGACCGAGGACGACTTCTTCGACCTGGGTTTCGCGTATCTGACGAAGGCGGCGTCGCAGGGGGTGCGCCATGCGGAGATCTTCTTCGATCCGCAAGCGCATACGAGCCGGGGAGTCCCGTTCCCGACGGTGATCGGAGGGCTGCGCCGGGCCGTCCTCGTCGCCGAGCGCGAGCTCGGTGTCTCAGCCGAGCTGATCCTGTGTTTCCTTCGTGATCTCACAGCCGACTACGCGATGGCGACGCTGATGGAGGCGTTGCCGTACAAGTCGTGGATCATCGGCGTGGGGCTCGACTCCGACGAACGGAACAATCCGCCGTCGAAGTTCGCCGCCGTGTTCGCCCGTGCCCGGAGCGAGGGCTTCTTCCTGACGATGCACTGCGACATCGACCAGCTGGACTCCATCGAACACATCCGCCAGGCGGTCGAGGACATCGGCGTGGACCGCATCGACCACGGGACGAACATCGTGGAGTCACCTGCGCTGGTGCAGACCGTGAAGACCCGCGGCATCGGCCTCACCTGTTGCCCGGTGTCGAACAGCTTCGTCACCAGCGACATGAAGGCGACGGAGATCGTGCAGTTGCTGGGCGAAGGGGTGCGGGTCACGGTGAACTCCGATGACCCGGCGTACTTCGGCGGCTACATGACGGAGAACTACGTGTCCCTGGCGTCGTTCGCGGAACTTTCCAAGCAGCAGGTCCGTGACCTCGCCGCCAATGCGTTCTCCATCGCATGGGTCTCCCCGAGCCGTCGAGATGCGTTCCTGCGAGAGCTCGACGAGTACTGCGCCCCGTTCCTGTAGCTGGTGTGGTTGCCGGCGCGCCGCCGTGCTCGACGCCGCCAAAAAGCGACGGCGAGCACGAGGGAACGCGCTACGAGGGAAAGTCAGCCGGGTCGATGATGCCGGCGATCTCATACACATGATCGACCCGATGACATCCGAGAACCGCCGAGTGCTCCTGGACGCGATCGACCGAAGGCGCCGAGTAGACACAAAACGTACGAATGGTTCCGGTGTCATCGCTGACCACCTGTGAGCGCTCCCAGACCAGATCGGTGAAGGTGTCGTCGATCAGACGCTTGGAGAGCACGGCCATCTTGGCGAGCTCCTCTTCGTCCATCGGCTCCCACACGCGTTCGACCAGATACTTCGGCATTTTGAATCCTCGGATCAGTCTGAAATCGTGACAGTAGTCGCGCCTCGATCCGATCAGGCGAAATCGGCGGGACCGACGACGTCAACCGCCATGACCTTGTCGCAAGGAAGACCCGCCGCGGTCGCATGAGCACGGACGGTCTGTTCGTCGGGTGCCTGGTACAAGCAGTAGGTGACCAAGCCTGCGGGAGTCTGCGTCGCATGGGACCGCTCCCAGACGATGGTGCTGGCGAATTGCTCGGCGGCAACACGCTTGGAGGTCGAGCCTCCGGCTTGGAGTTGCTCGGGCGTGACGTGACCGAAGTGCCGCTCGATGAGGAACGTCTGCATGGTGAATCTCGTTTCTGGTCTCGTGACCGGTGGAGTAGGTGACTGCGCCATCATGCGGACCGCTGCTGGAGGAGCGCTGGCGTTACGCTGGAGCGGTGGATGTCCGCCTCCTCGGCACGACCGAGCTGGAGCGCGATGACGGCTCGTTGGCAGAACTGGGCGCAGCCAAAGTTCGCCAGCTGTTGGCGCTTCTCGCCCACGACCCTGGCCGTCCGCACTCCGTCGAGGTGATCGTCGACGCGTTGTGGCCCGACGATCCGCCAGCAACGGCGATCAACCTGGTGCAGGGCTACGTATCCGACCTTCGACGAATCGTCGGAACCGAGCAGGTGGTGAGAACGGGCAACGGGTACCGATTCGAACTTGCCGCCCTCCAAATCGATCTCGTTCGGTTCCAGCGGCTCGTCGACCATGCTCGGACCCTTCTCGGCGACGATATCGCCAACGCCAGCCGATTGCTGACCAACGCGCTCTCGCTGTGGCGGGGTCCTGCGTTCTCCGACATTGCGTGCAACGGGGTGCTCGCTGGAGCCAAACTGCGAGCCGACGAGCTCTTCCTCGAAGCGACCGAGCTGCGAGTCGAGGCGGAACTCGCCGGAGGACACCATCGAGAGCTCGTTCCCGTTCTCGAAGAGCTCACCGTGTCGCATCCGCTCCGCGAAGCGTTCTGGGTGCAGCTCGCGCTCGCGCTCTACCGCTCGGGGCGCCAGGCGGACGCTCTCCGGCGATGCCACGCCCTGCGGGCCTTGCTGCGGGAGGAGATCGGGGTTCGTCCAGGACCCGATCTGCTCGCCATGGAGGACCGCATCGCTCGCCACGACCCGGCGCTTACCCTGAACATCGCGCCCAACTCTGCGTCCGCGCCGCAGGAAGCGGCACCCCTACGGGGGTCTGAAGCCCGATCGAGGACCTTGGTCGGCCGTGAGTCAGAACTCGACCGCATGACCGACCGGTTCAACCGGACCATCTCCGGAAGCCAGCACCTGGTCATGGTTGGTGGAGAGCCGGGGATCGGCAAGACGACACTGGCGATGGAGATGTGTCGTCGTGCCGCCGAGCGCGGCGCCGTGGTGCTGCGGGGGCGATGCGATGAACACCTCGTTGCGCCGTATCTCCCATTCATCAGCGCACTTACCGATACCCTCCGGTCTCTCGATCCCGACCAGCTGATCACGACGATCGAACCGCGCAGGCGAAGCGTGTTGGAGATCATTCCCGGTCTTGTCGCGGACACGATCGAGCCCAGGATCGCACCCATGGACGTTCAGTCCGTCGAAAGCGACCTGTCGATCGTCGAAAGGTTTGCGACCCTCGAGTGGTTGCTCAACCGGGTGCGCGGCGAGGCCCCTCTCGTGCTCCTCCTTGACGACCTGCAATGGGCCGACTCCACCTCTATCGGCCTCCTCGGATATCTCACCTTGGGGTCACGGTTGCCGAAGACGCTGATCCTCGGCACGTATCGGTCGACCGAGCTCGACCTCGAGAGTCGGCTCGCTGAACTGCTCGTCCGCCTCCGGAGCCATCCCAACAGTGAGCGGGTCACGGTGAAAGGACTCTCTCGGGCTGACATCGAACGTCTGGTCGGAGGCTCGGCGGTCGATGACGGGTACACAACATGGATCGAGAGCGAGACCGGCGGGAACCCGCTGTTCATCGGCGAACTCATCCGCCAAGGCGAGATTCATGGTCGAAACGCCGGCCCTCCCGAAGGGGTGCTCGACGTTCTCGGTCAGCGCATCCGCCGCCTCACGCCGAGCACGCAGACCTTTCTCGAGCGCGCCGCAGTAATTGGCGATGATCTTCCCGTAGCTCTGCTGCGGGCAACCAACGCAGACCTCGATGACCTCTCCGGGGCAATCAGTGAAGCGGTCCGCAGCGCCATCTTGGAGGAGCACCCGCAGGCCGGATATCCCACCTACCGCTTCACCCACGCGACGATCCGCAAGGCGGTGACCAACATGACGACGATCGTGCGGCGCGAAGACCTTCACCTGCGGGCTGCCCGCGCCCAGACCTCGCTCGACTCGTCGGGTGCTGCGACGATCCGTATTGCAGCGCATTATCGCGACGCCGGCTCCGCCGCACCGACCGACGAGGCGGTGCAGGCCTTTGCCCGAGCGGGCGGCTACGCGAAGGCGAGTGGGGCCAACGTCGAAGCCGTTCAGTGGTTCGACCGGGCGCTCGGCCTTCTTGGTCCCGACGATCCGCTTCGCCGTCAACTGCGCCTGACTCGCTTCGTCGCTGCCCAGTCCGCGTGGCACGGCCACTTCGACGAGAACTCGATCCGACGGAGGACCAAACCAAGCGGAGTACCGTCCGATCGTGAGCGTCTGTAGGGTACGGCCATGCCCCTTCTCACGCGACGCCTCGGTCGGACCAACCATCACTCGTCCGTCGCCATCCTCGGCGGTGCGGCGTTCTGGAGGGCCACGCCGGACGAAGCCGCGGAGTCGTTCGCGCTTGCGTTGGACCTGGGCGTGAACCACCTCGACATCGCGCCGAGCTACGGGGCGGCCGAGGACGCCGTGGGACCGCTGGTGCCGGCGGTGAGGGATCGGCTGTTCGTCGCCGCCAAGACCGGTCGAAAGAGCACGGGCGGTGTGCGCGCCCAGCTCGAAACCACGCTGACGAAACTCGGCTGTGATCACCTCGACCTCTACCAAGCACACGGTGTGACGAGCCTGGACGATATGGAGACGCGGAGCGACGCGTTCGCCGAGATCCTGCGTGCACGCGACGAGGGCCTCACACGCTTCGTCGGCGTGACCGGACACGACCTGGGAACACCGAAGGCACAACTCGAGGCGGTCCGCCGCTTCGATCTCGACACGGTGATGTTCCCGGTCTACCCGGGCGTGTGGGCCGATCCGGTCTACCGCGCCGACGCCGAGGCCCTCCTCGACGAGTGCGCCCGCCGAGACCTCGGCGTGATGGTCATC
>JANPDB010000885.1:0-3045 GCA_031431255.1 Acidimicrobiia bacterium
GGGACCCTGCGCCATGAACAGCGACGCATCCATGCGGTCGAGGTAGTCGACCATGTGACTGAAGGGCTTGGAGTAGTCGTGCTTGCGCACGCCGGCGACCAGGTGGCCGTGGCTGACGCCGAGGCCGAGCAGGAATCGGTCGGGGAACGCCTCGGCGACCGTCTTCTGTCCGGCCACCATCGTCATCGGGTCACGGGCGTAGATGTTGGCGATGCCAGTTGCCACCCGAAGCTTCGTCGTGGCTCCCAGCAGCACTGCCGATGACACGAACGGATCGCGGCCCACGGCCTCGGCGACCCAGAGCGCGCCGAAGCCGAGTGACTCGACGTGCTGTGCCGCTTCCTTCGCGGCCGGTGTCGCCAGAGCGTCGATGGCTCCGAACCAGATGCCGTAGCGACCAATGTCGACGCGGGGCTTGCTCATGTGTTTGACAACTCTCTGGTTCGGCCGTGCGGCCGCGAGGCCACGTGACGGTCGCCGCGGCATGTCCGTCGGCGCCTCCACCGTAGGAACGAACTGCGTCCTTCACCAAAGCGGCCCCGAGCGTGGCCGATGCTACGAGTTGTCGTCCCCGAGGGGCGTGTCGGAGCTCTCGAAGTTGACGACACGCCACCCCTGCTCGCCAGCGTCAACGAGGAACACCCTCAAGTAGACCTTTCGGCCATCTTTCTCTGCCGTGTAGGTGATCGTCGAGGTCGTCTTGTTTCCGGTCGACTTCGCGATGCCTCGCCCGGTCACCTTCAACGAGCCGTCGGCGACTATGGCATTCAGACGTCCGGCGAGCTCGGCCAGTTCCGCTTTCGGTGTTGCCTCTTTGAAATTTGAACTCGTGAGGCCATAGGCCTTGTCGATGTCGTTCGCCAGCACTGCCTCGGTGAATTCCCGAGCCTTCTTCTCGGCCTTCTCGGTGCCCTTGAACACCACGAAGGTGCAGCCGCCGATGAGAAGGCCGAGCACCACGATGGCGATGAGCACGTACTTGAGGCAACCCCGCTTCTTGTTGTCGGTGTCGGCGAATTGGATCTTCCCGTCGGGCCGGAGCGGAATGTCATTGGTCGCCGTCATGGGAGGCCTTCTTCCGGAATTTCTGCAACGACGGATGGCGTCGGCACGGTTGGGCCACGACTTTGACCCAACCGACCGGCGTCGCGCAACCGCAGCTGCAGGGGAGCCCGCATTCGCGCTGGGGGCGATCGACCGGACGCGTCAGAAGAGTGCCGGTTGTGCGTCCGGGTGGGCGACGTGGCGCTCGTGGTCGAGCAGGAATCGCTTCGTGTCGATCCCCGCGGCGAACCCTGTCAGCGCACCGGTCGAGCCGATCACGCGATGACAGGGCACGATGATGCTGATCGGGTTGCGGCCGTTCGCCGCTCCTACCGCCCGCGCCAGCCCGACGTCGCCGAGCCGTCGCGCCTGCGCACCGTACGAGACCGTCTCTCCGTAGGGGATGTCGCACAGCGCCTTCCACGCCCGTTGCTGGAACTCCGTCCCGAGGGGATCGAGGGGCAGGTCGAAGATCGTCCGCGAACCGCCGAAGTATTCGGCGAGCTGACGACCGGTCTGCTCGATCAGTTCGTCGGCGACCGCGACGGCATCACCAACTCGCACCCGATCGGCTCTCTCGGCTTCCCACAGAAGGGCGCGCACGCCGCGCCGCGACACGATGATCGTGAGCTCACCCACCGGCGAGGCGATGGTTCCGGACTTGAGGGGTTCATTCATGACAGGACGCTCCAGAGATGGAAGAGAGCAGATGAGCGCCACGGCGCCCATCTCTCGGCATGGGCGGAAAGGGCTCGAGGTTCCGTGGGGAGCCCAAGCTTCGCGGCGGCGTGTTTGACACCGAGATCCGAGGAAAGGAAACCGTCGGGCTCCCGAAGGGCACGGATCAGCACGTAGTCCGCTGTCCACGGTCCGATGCCACGATGGTCGATCATCTGCACGCGTACCTTTGCCCGATCGGCGCCGATCGAGAGATCGAGATCTCCGGATGCGAGCGACCCACACAGTGACGTCAGCGCCTCGGCACGCGATCTCGGAACGGGGATCCGGTCGGGACCTGCATCGTGGAGAGCGGCGGCCGTCGGAAACAGGTGCGTGAGTCCCGCCAGACCGAAGTCGACGCGCTCACCGAACTCCTCGGTGAGACGGCTCGCCGTGCTGCGGGCGCCGGCGACCGAGACCTGCTGGCCGAGCACGGCCCGAACCGCGATCTCGTCGGCGTCGACCGTCCCCGGCACGCGGAGTCCGGGGGTTTCCTGCACGGTCGCCGCGAGCGCAGGATCCGAACGCAGATGGGCATCGATCGTCACCGAATCGGTGTCCAGGTCGAAGAGCCGGCGCACCCGCGAGGTCGCCGTGCCGAGGTCACTGAGGTCGGTGAGCCGAAACGTCGCCAGGACTGCGTCGTCTCCGAGCGTGCACTCCACCGTCGCCGAGCCGGTGGGGAGACGTAATGTGCGCGCATAGAAGTTGGTGTCCGGGTCGACAACCTCAACCCCACGCACGGCCCGGGCGGCCAGGAAGTACAGGAGTCCACGGCCATCGAACGGGGATCGAGCCCGGAGTCGGACGGTGATGGGCGGCGTCACGTTTGCGCGCTCGGCCCCAGGTCTCGGTCCACGCGAGCGCTTCGCCCGCAACTCCGTCGGCGACGCGTCGAAGACGGCTCGCACCGTGTCGTGGAACTGACGGATGCTGGAAAAACCGGCAGCGAACGCGATGTCGGACGACGACAGGTTCGTTGTCTCGATAAGCAAACGGGCGGTCTGGGCCCGTTGACTCCGGGCCAACTCCAGCGGGCCGGCACCGACCTCCTCGACGAGGATCCGGTGGAGATGGCGTTCGCTCACCGCGAGTGCACGAGCCACTCCCCCGACGCCTTCGCGGTCGACCAGCCCATCCACGATGTGACGCATCGCCCGGCCGACGAGATCGTCACGGACATTCCATTCCGGCGATCCCGGCGAGGCGTCAGGTCGGCAACGCTTGCAGGCGCGGTAGCCGGCGCGCTGGGCCGATGCCGCGGTGCGGTGGAAGCTCACG